>JBDSMA010000029.1:0-17084 GCA_039916085.1 Sphingomicrobium sp. | reverse complement strand
GGCGGGGATGATCGCGACCAGCTTTCCGGGCTATGCCGAAGCCATGCGGTCAATCGGGGCCCGAATCGAGGAGGCAGGATGAGCATCAACAGTTTCGGGCACCTGTTTCGCCTGACGACGTGGGGCGAAAGCCACGGACCGGCGATCGGCGCGGTGATCGACGGTTGCCCGCCCGGGCTGGCGCTCGACGCGGCCTATGTTCAGCACTATCTCGACCTTCGCCGGCCGGGGACGTCAAAGCATGTCTCGCCGCGGCAGGAGCGCGACGCAGTGCGGATCCTTTCGGGGGTATACGAAGGGAAAACGACTGGCACGCCGATTGCGATGATCATCGACACCAAAGATGCGCGCAGTGCCGATTATCCCACGGACGCGCCGTACCGGCCGGGCCATGCCGACTTCACCTATGACGCCAAATACGGCCTGCGCGACCCGCGCGGCGGCGGCCGCGCCTCGGCCCGCGAGACGGCAATGCGAGTCGCCGGGGGGGCAGTCGCCCGCTTGGTCATACCCGAAGTCGAGATCGCGGCGCGGGTGGTGGAAATCGGCGGGGAGGCGGACGAGACACGATGGGATGCGCTGCTCGATGAAGCGCGGTCGGCCGGCGACAGCCTGGGCGCGGTGGTTGAATGCGTCGCGAACGGCGTCCCGGCCGGATGGGGCGCGCCGGTCTATGCCAAGCTCGACGCCGCGCTGGCCGCGGCGTGCATGGGGATTAACGCGGTCAAAGCCGTCGAGATCGGTGACGGCTTCGCGGCGGCGCGGCTGACAGGCAGCCAGAACGCCGATGCCATGCGCAGCGGAGCAGCGTTCAAGTCCAACCATGCCGGCGGGATCGCCGGGGGGATTTCGACCGGCCAGCCGATCGTAGTGCGCGTCGCGTTCAAGCCGACCAGCTCGATCCGCATTCCCGTGCCGAGCATCGATGCCGCGGGCAATGAACGGGACGCGGTAACCAAGGGCCGGCACGACCCGTGCGTCGGCATCCGCGGTGCGCCGGTGGTCGAGGCGATGGTCGCGCTGGTGCTGGCCGATCACAAGCTGCTGCACCGGGGGCAGTGCGGCGGCGGCTAGCGCGTCAGTGGCACTTGAAGCGGTCGAATGGTTCGAGGCAGGACAGGCAGCGCCATTGCGCCTTGCACGGAGTCGAGCCGAAGCGGCTAACCTCCTTGGTATCGGTCGAGCCGCATTGCGGGCAGGTTGCGGTCGCGGCCAGGCTCGGCGGAGCAATGCCATAGGCAGCGAGCTTGGCTTTGCCCTCGTCGGAGATCATGTCGGTCGACCAGGGCGGGCTGAGGACCGTGGCGATCGCCACGGCGCGATAACCGGCAGCGTCGAGCGCGGCGCGGATTGCAACCTCGATGGCGTGGGTCGCCGGGCAGCCCGAATAGGTCGGCGTTATGGTCACCTTGTCGGCCGAAATGGCGCGGACGATGCCGAGGTCGAGCACCGACACGGCCGGGATTTCCGGGTCCTCGACGTCGGCGAGGATTGCGCGGATAGCGGCTTCGATCCCCATCACACCCGTTCGATCGCCAGCGCGATCCCCTGGCCAACGCCGATGCACATTGTCGCCAGCGCATAGCGGCCGCCCGAGCGTTGCAGCTCCTCAGTGGCGGTCAGCGCAAGGCGCGCGCCCGACATGCCGAGCGGATGGCCAAGCGCGATGGCGCCGCCGTTGGGGTTCACGTGAGCGGCATCGTCGGCAAGGCCGAGCTGGCGCATCACGGCGAGACCCTGGGCGGCGAACGCCTCGTTCAATTCAACCACGTCGATGTCGGTGATGTGGAGACCGAGCCGGTCGAGCAACTTGGCCGAGGCGGGGGCCGGGCCGATGCCCATGATTCGCGGCGGTACCCCGACGACCGCGCCGCCGAGGACGCGAGCGCGCGGTGTCAGGCCATAGCGGTCGACCGCCGCCTGGGAGGCAATGATCAGCGCCGCGGCGCCGTCATTAATCCCGCTGGCGTTGCCGGCGGTGACGCTGCCGTCGTCGCGGACGATCGGCTTCAAGGCGGCGAGCTGCTCGACGCTGGTCTCGCGCGGGTGCTCGTCGAGATTGACAATGATGGGGTCGCCCTTGCGCCGCGGGATGGTGACCGGGACGATTTCGGCGGCGAGGCGGCCATTGACTTGGGCGGCGGCGGCGCGGCGCTGGCTTTCGGCGGCGAAGCGGTCCTGATCGGCCCGGCTGACGTGGAACTCCTGCGCCACATTCTCGGCCGTTTCGGGCATCGAATCGATGCCATACTCTGCCTTCAATCGGCGATTGACGAAGCGCCAGCCCAGCGTCGTGTCGTAGACCGTTCCGGCGCGGGAGTAGGCGGCGTCGGCCTTGGGCATGACGAACGGCGCGCGGGTCATGCTTTCTACTCCGCCGGCGACGATCAGGTCTGCCTCCCCCGCCTTGATCGCCCGGGCAGCCATCGCCACCGCGTCGAGGCCGGAGCCGCACAGCCGGTTGACGGTCGTCCCCGGCGCGGTGTCGCCGAGCCCGGCGAGCAGCGCCGCCATCCGCGCGACATTGCGGTTGTCCTCGCCCGCCTGGTTGGCGCAGCCGATGATGATGTCGTCGATATGGGCCCAGTCGATCCCCGGGTTGCGCGCCTTCAGGGCGGCGAGCGGGATGGCGAGCAGGTCGTCGGGTCGCACCTGCGACAGTGCTCCGCCATAACGGCCGATAGGAGTGCGAATGGCGTCACAGATGAAAGCGTCAGTCATGCGATTTCCCTGGGCTGCACGCGGCCGGTTGGCAAGGCGCGCCGCAAGGCCCAAGGATGGGGTGATGGACCCGGATATTCCAGAGGGCTGGAGCCTGAGCGGCGACGGTACGGCGATCGAAAGGAGCTTAAGGTTCGCCGACTTCACGGCGGCGTTCGCCTTCCTCACCCGCGTCGCCGACCATGCCGAGGCGGTCGACCATCACCCCGAGTTCACCAGTAAATGGAACCGAGTCGACTTCCGGCTGACCAGCCATGACGCCGGCGGAGTCACGGCACGCGATGTGGCGCTGGCGCGACAGATCGACCAAATCGCCGCGACATCTGGCGTTCAGGTGTAGCGGCGGATAGTAAGGCCGTGATGAACGCGACGACCGCCTTGCCCCTAACCACCCGCCCGACCGTGACGGCCGGCGATTATTATCCTTGCGCGGTGGAGACCGGTTGAGGCGTTTCGCGACCCCTCACCCGATCCACCGCCCGCCCGGCCACCGCCCGGCGGGTTTTTTATTGACCGAAAGGTTTGCCGCTATGTTGTCCAATTCCGCCCTCGCCTGCCAGGACGATGTGCCGCCCGGATGGCACCGCCATGTCGTTCCCCAGCGCTGGGAGCATTTCACCGCCGAGGACCACGCCGTGTGGGACCTGTTGTTCGCGCGCCAGGTGGAGAGCGTTGGGCCGCGCCTGGTCGAGGCATTCCGGCGCGGCCTCGACGTACTTCGCCTTGGGCACCCCGGAATTCCCGAGCTTGGCGAAGTCAACGACCGGCTGATCGCGGCGACCGGGTGGCGCACGGTCGCGGTGCCTGGGCTGATCCCCGACGCGGATTTTTTCGCGATGCTGGCGGAGCGGGTGTTTCCGGTCGGCAATTTTATCCGCCGCAGAGACCAGCTCGACTATCTTGACGAGCCTGACCTGTTTCATGACATTTTCGGCCATGTGCCGATGCTCGCCGACCCGACCGTGGCGGGGTTGATGGAGGAAGTCGGCCGGCTGGGTGTCGCGGCCTGCGCGGCGGAACATGGCGAATTGGCCGCGCGGCTATACTGGTTCAGCATCGAGTTCGGTTTGGCGCGCGAAGGCGGGGAACTGCGGATCCTCGGCGCCGGCCTGGCGTCCAGCTTCGGCGAATCGAAAATCGCGCTGGACGATCC
This sequence comes from Sphingomicrobium sp., assembly GCA_039916085.1. Lineage (GTDB taxonomy): Bacteria > Pseudomonadota > Alphaproteobacteria > Sphingomonadales > Sphingomonadaceae > Sphingomicrobium. The sequence continues at coordinate 13,210 of JBDSMA010000029.1, read as the reverse complement.
GGACATCGAGCGGCGGACGTTCACGTTGAGCGAGGCGGTCCGCACGCCCTATCGCAACAACAGTTTCCAGCCACTGTACATGGTTGCCGAGGACCTCCCCGCGACGCTGGCCGCAATCCGCGGCACCGACCTCGATACGTTGAAGCGGCTGGCGGACGCCTAGGCCGCTGCCTATAGCGGCGGGCGATGAGCAGCCTGCCGACGACGCGCGAATATCGCAGCGGGTCCGACCCGCGGACGCTGCGCGATGCGCTCGGCTGTTTTGCCACGGGGGTGACGGTGGTCACCTGCCTCGACCGTGATGGCAACCCCGTTGGCCTCACCGCCAACAGCTTCACCGCGCTCAGCCTTGGCCCGCCACTGCTGCTGGTGTGTGTCGCCAAGTCCGCCGCCAGCGCCAAGCCGCTGACCGAGGCGGCGCATTTCGCGGTCAACGTCCTCCAGACCGGGCAGCAACCGGCGTCGATCACTTTCTCGACCCGGGTCGAGGACCGATTCGGACTCACCGACTGGGGCTGCGGCGAGCATGGTGCGCCGGTGCTTCACGAATCGCTGTCGGTGTTCGAATGCGCGCGCAGCGCGGTCCACGACGGCGGCGACCACTGGATCCTGGTCGGCGAAGTCAAGAAAGCGAGTTTCGAGCCGGGGCTCGACCCATTGCTCTATTTTCGCGGCTCCTATCGCAGACTCCATTTCGACTGAATCAGACTTGAGTCCTGTTCTCGACTTATCCACAGGGCACGTGACTCTGCCGCAAAACCCGGCCATTCTTCCTGAGTGTCCGAGCGGGGAAATCATGAGTTGCCCAAGGGCCGCGACGTGGCCGTCAAAGCGGGCGCGAAACCGTCGGCGCCGCCGACGCCCCCTGTTGCATTCGATTTCGGCGCGCTGATCGCCATCGCCGATTCGCTGCCGGTAATGGTGGCTTATTGTGACACCGGCCAGGTTTACCGCTTCTGCAACCGGCCAATCGCCGAGTGGTTCGAGCGCCCGCGCGACCAGATCCTTGGTCGCACCGTGCGTGACGTGATGGGCGAGGCAGCCTATTCCATCCGCCAGACCGCGATCGAGGCAGCCCTGTCCGGCGAAAGGCAATGGTTCGCGGCCAGCTTCGAGCATCCGACGCGCGGACCGCTGACTACCCAGGCCGAATATGTCCCGCATGTTGACGCCGATGGGCGGGTCGTCGGCATCGTCATGATCGTTCAGGATCTAACCGGGCAGCGCGCGGCGGAAGTCGCATTGCGCGAAAGCGAAGCGAGGTTCCGGCGAATCGCCGATTCGGCCCCAGCGCCGATGTGGGTGACGCGGGTCGATGGAAGCCGCGATTTCGTCAATGAGGCCTATGTCGAGTTCTTCGGGTTCGCGCCGGAGGAGGTTGGCCAACATGACTGGCAAAAAGCGCTCCATCCCGACGATGCCGAACAGTACATCGCCGGCTATAAGGCCGGTTCGGCAAGCGGGGTAACGTTTGAGCTCTTCGGACGCTTGCGCCGAGCCGATGGTGAATGGCGTTGGATCCGTTCGGTATCGAAGCCCCGGCGGGATGCCGACGGACGGACTATCGGTTTTATCGGTGTCGGCAGCGATACCACCGAAGCGAAGGAAGCGGAGCTCGAGCTGCTTCGCCTGGTCGATGAACGCACCGCCGAGCTAAGCGCGAGCGAGGCACGGTTCAGGGCGATTTTCGATTCGGTGTCGACCGTCATCGTCCAGCTTGAACCCGACGGAACGGTCATCGACGTCAATCGTACCGACGTGCCGTGGCGGACGACCTCCAAGGACCAGATCATTGGCAAGAAGCTATGGGAGTCACCGATCGTACGGCGGCTTCCTCGGCAACAGGAAGCGCTGCGAAGGCTTGTCAGTGAGGTTGCGTCCGGCGGTCAAAAAGAACTGGCAATGTCTCTGGATCGCCGCGGCGGTCCAAGCGCACATCTTGAGTTGACGATGGTGCCAGTGCGCGGCGACGAGGGCGAGATTGACTATCTCCTGCTCGAAGCGCGCGATGTGACGGAGCTCAAGGCCGCCCAGGACCAGCTTCGCCAGAGCCAGAAGATGGAGGCGCTGGGCCAGCTGACGGGCGGCATCGCGCACGACTTCAACAACCTGCTGACTGTGGTCGTTGGCGGACTCGACATGATTGCCAAGCAGATCGATGATCCACGGCTGCTGCGCTATGCGACCAACGCGCTGTCTGCGGCGGAGCGTGGAGCCCGGCTGACGGCGCAGCTGCTAGCGTTCAGCAGGGTTCAGCGGCTGGAGGTGCGGCCGACCTACGTCGCGCCGTTGATCGAGGAAATGCGCCCCCTTCTGCGCAACGTGCTGGGCCCCGGGATCACCAAGAAATTCGACCTCGATCCGCATTTGATGCCGGTCATGGCCGACCCGACCCAGCTTGAACTGGCGGTGCTCAATCTGGCGATCAATGCGCGCGATGCGATGCCCGAGGGCGGCACCTTGACCTTCACCACCCGCAAGGTCGTGATCAGTGACGACGCCGAGCTCGATCCTGGAGAGTATATCGAGCTGAACATTTCGGATACTGGCTGCGGAATGGAGCGGGAAACCGCCGCGCGGGCTTTCGAGCCCTTCTTTACCACCAAGGAAGTCGGCAAGGGCACCGGGCTTGGCCTGTCGATGGTCTATGGCATGGCCCGCCAATCGGGGGGAACCGCGCGGATCGAAAGCCAGCCAGGCGGCGGAACCACCGTGCGCCTCTATTTCCGCCGCGCCGAAAGCGATGCGGTCCCGGCGGACGTTGGCGGCCTCGCCGGACCGCAAACCCAAGCGCAGCCGCGCAGCTTATCGGTGCTGGTCATCGATGACGATCCTGATGTCCGATCCTATATGGTGTCATGCCTGGAGGAGCAGGGCTATGTCGTCACCGAAGCGGCCGGCGGAAAGGCCGGACTAGTCGCCTTCACTCAATCGCCGCCCGACGTCGCAGTCATCGATTTCGTGATGCCGGGGATCAGCGGCGCGCAGGTCGCCGAGCGGATGCTGGCGGAGCGTCCGGAGCAAAAGATATTATTCGTCTCAGGCTATAGTGAAACCGACGCGATCCGGCGCGCGGCGCCTGACGCCCTGGTGCTTGCCAAGCCGTTCCGGGCGGAAGCCCTGGACGCCGCCATTCACCAGCTGGCCGAAGGCGGCGACTGAGGGAAATTGTCGGCGCATCGTGCGTTGACGGCCGGCAATGGTTCCGCTTTTCGTCTTGATGCTGGCCGCTGCGCAGCCGCCGGACCCCGCGCTCAATCCGCGGGCGGTCGAGCTGATGGAATCCGATCCGGCGCTAAAGCAGTGGGCGCTGCGGACCTATGACACCAACCATGACGGCTGGCTAAGCCTGTTCGAGGCGCAGCCAGCGGTTGCGGCCTTCCGCGACATCGCCGACGGCAATCATGATCGGCGAGTCACGGTTCGAGAATTCGAAGCCGGGCTGGCGTTTATCAAGGCACGTTACTGAAAAATGAGCCTCAGCCCGCCTTGCGTTCCTGCGCGCTCAACCCGAGGACCATCTGGTTGGCGCGCTCATAGCTGAGCGGACGGCCGAACAAATAGCCCTGGATGGTATCGCAGCCGAGGTCGCGCATCCGCTCGAAATCTTCGGCCGTCTCAACGCCCTCGGCGGTGACTGTCATGCGGAACGAGCGGGCGAGCTGGACGATCGACTGGATGATTGCGACATTTTCCGGACGGGTGCCGGCCTCGCGGACGAAACTTCCGTCGATTTTGAGCTTGTGGAACACCGCCTTGTTCAAATAGCCGATCGACGAATAGCCGGTGCCGAAATCGTCGAGCGCGATGCCGACGCCGAGCGAGCGAAGACGCTTGAGGACGTCGAGCGTCTGGTTGCTGTCGCCGAGGAACACGCCCTCGGTGACCTCGAGCTCGATACGGTTGCCGGGCACCTTGTACCTGGCCAGCGCCTGGCTGACGACGTTGGGCAGGGCGGGCAAGACGATTTGCTTCGGGCTGATATTGATCGCCACGGTAATCGGTTCCGGCCAGCTGGCGGTAGCTTTGATCGCTTCTTCGATGACCCATTCGCCGAGCTGCACCATCAGCCCGCATTCCTCGGCGATCGGGATGAACACCGGCGGCGGGATGAGCCCGCGTTGCGGGTGGTTCCAGCGGATCAAGGCCTCGAACCCAATCAGCTTCTGGTTCTTGGCGGCGACCAGCGGCTGGAACACGAGATGGAATTGCTTGGCGGCGATGGCCGTCCGGAGGTCGGTCTCGAGCCGGACGCGGTCGTCTTGCTCTGACTGCAGCTCGGCCGAGAAATATTTGGCGACGCCGCGGCCGGCGTCCTTGGCCTCATACAGCGCAAGATCGGCCTTGAGGATGAGGTCATCGACCGTCGCCCCGTCAATTGGGCCGAACGCGCAGCCAATCGACACGCCGATCCGGATTTCGGTCTGGTCGATCATGTAGGGCTCGGCGATGGAATTGATGATCCGCTCGGCGAGGCCTTCGACCTTGCGCCGCGACTGGGCGTCGGTGACGACGATGGCGAATTCGTCGCCGCCCATCCGCCCGACATGGCCGTCGCCGCCGACCTCGTCGCACAGCCGCTTGGCGACCGCCTTGAGCACCGCGTCGCCCTTGGGGTGGCCGAACGTGTCGTTGACCGGCTTGAACCCGTCTAGGTCGAGAAACATGATGCCGCACGGCACGTTGCTGGTGACCGCGGCGCGCAGCGCCTCACCGAGCAGCTGGCGGACACTGCCGCGGTTGGGCAGGCCGGACAGAACGTCGACGTTGGCGAGCTGGGTCAACCGTTCCTGCGTCTGGCGGACTTCGGTGATATCGCTGCCAACCCCGCGAAAACCTTCGAACCGGCCGGCGGTATCGATAATCGGGTCGCCGGCGATCGAAATCCAACGTGCCCCGCGGGCGGTCTTCAATTCCATCTCGAGCGAGTTGAATGCCTGCTTATCGAGCAGCACTCGGCCGAGCTCGGCGTGGCCGCCGAGCAGCGAGGGCAGCGAGTGGCCAAGGATCGACGCCGAGGGACGGCCGAGCAGGGACGTCATGCGGCTTGAAATGTAAGAAACGCGGTTCTCGCTATCGACCTGCCACAGCCAGCCGACGCCGCGCTGCTCATATTCCTGCAGCAGCAAGCTGGCGCTTTCCGACTGCGAGCCGACATCGGCGTTGGTCTGGATCTGCCCGTAGGCCCAGCGCGCGACCGTCAGTACGCCGAATACCGCAACGCCAAGCGTGAAAATGATGGACAGCATATGCTGGAACGGCAGCGTGTCACGGGCGACCAGCAGGACGTAGGAAATGCCGGCGACGAAGCAGGCCATCCAGGCGGTGACGCAGGCCGGAATGACGACCAGGCCGAGCGCCGCGATACCAAGGCCAGAGAGGATCGAGGCGACGATTACCTGACTCCCGGCCGGAATGTGCGGAAAGATGTAGATCGGCAAGCTGAGGAACAGCGCGGCGCGAAGCAACACGTCGCCGATCAGCTGCGACGGCGGAATGCGACGCCCCGATCGGCCAACGTGGGTAATCGCCTGCTGGCGGGCGAGTTGGAGGGCACCGAAATTGACCGCCCCGACGATTGCCGCCCAGCCGGTGATCCACAGCCCGTCGGCCTCCCCCCACAGTGCGAAGGCCGTAAGCAAGGCGGCGGTGATGTTGGCCACGGCGAAGAAGGGGGCGAGGTGGCCGCGCGCGATCAGCTGCACATCGCGCAGCGGCGAGCTGGTATCGTCATTGCCATTGCGCTGGGCCAGCCCAAGCGATTCCCCGCCCGGAAGACGGGCGGAAATCATGCGCTTATAGCGATCGGGGGCCTCGTACATCCGCATCCACTTCATTGGAAAGTCCAACCGCGGATAGACGAAGAGCGTTTATGGCCAGTTAAAGAACCGGCTTTCTCGCTCGGAGCGTGAAGCTATTTCCCGGCCATCGTCTTGTCGACCGCGCGGGTCACCAACGGGTGGTAAAGCGGTCTCGCCGCGGCATAGATGCGCTTGGCAATCGGCCGGCCCCAGGAGGCGTCGGCATAAAGCGTCTTGTAGAGCGGCTTGACGAACTTGCCGCGGCCGATCGACGTCATGAACTGCTCGAGTGCCGGAACCGCCGGATCGTAGCGGTTCCGGGTCGCGAGATCGAGCCACGCGAAGCGCACTTCAGTGTTGCGCGCCGAATCGAGCTGAAGCGCTTGATCGAGCGCCGCCAGCCGCGGCGTGGCCAGCTTGCGGGGCAGTTTGTTGAGGAAGCGCAACTTCTCGTCGGTAGTCCAGCGCGCCCAGGCAGCAGTATCGACCGCGCCGCCCTCGGCGAAGGCCGCGGTGGCGGCGTCGGCCTCGGCGAAGGCCGCGGGATCGGCCTTGACGGCATTGGCCGGAATGCCGGGCTTGTACACCCAATCGTCAAGCATCAGTTTCTTCTCGAGCCCGGCGTCGCCCTTGACGAGGTTGGCGCGAAGGTCGGCGAGGAACATGGCCGAGGTCACCGGCTGGAACGCGTGGCGATCGAACCAGCCCTTCAGATAGGCATCGAATCGGGCACGACCGACATTGGCTTCGATCATGCGCAGGAACGCGGCGCCTTTTTCATAGGCGATGTCGGTCAGTCCGGCGTCGGGGTGGCGGCCCTTGAGATCCTGGTGCAGCTGGGTGTCAGGGCTGGTCGGACCGCCATTTTCGGCGACCGCCGCGTCCTGGGCATCGATCCCCAGCGCAACCTGTTGCGCGGCGACCTTCGGGCCGTAGAGCGCTTCCACGATCCGCCGTTCGGCATAAGTCGTCATGCCCTCGTTGAGCCAGATGTCGCCCCAGGTGGCGTTGGTCGCGAGATTGCCCGACCAGCTGTGCGCCAGTTCATGCGCGATCAGGCTGACGAGACTCTTGTCGCCGGCGATGAAGGTCGGCGTGAGGAAAGTAAGATTGGGGTTTTCCATGCCGCCGAACGGGAAGGAGGGCGGCAGGACCAGCATATCGTATCGGCCCCAACGATAGGGGCCGTAGATAGCTTCCGCCGCAGCGACCATTTTCTCGCTGTCCTCCAGCTCGCGCGCGGCGGCATCGAGCATCGAGGGCTCGGTCCACACACCGGTGCGCGGCCCAAGCGGCTTGAACGCGAGGTCGCCGACGGCCAGCGCGATAAGATAAGGTGCGACCGGATGATCCATGCGGAAACTGAAGGCGCGCTGGTTGCCTGCCGCGGTCGGCACTCCGGCGCTTGGCGCCGACATCACCGCGGTCAGCGGTGCAGGGACGCGGATGGTCGCTTCCCAGCTCTGGCGGATGCCGGGCGAATCCTGCGTCGGGATCCAGCTGCGGTTCTCGATCGATTCGCCCTGGCTGAACAGATAAGGGTATTTCTTGCCCGCGGTCTGCTGCGGCGTCAGCCATTGCAGCGCTCCGGCGTCGGGTGCCGATCTGTACGTCACGACAATCTTGCGCGCATCGCCGATGGCGATTTGAAGCGGCGCGCCAAGGTCGGGATTGGGCGCGCCGACCGTATAGGGCAGTGGCTTGCCGCCAATCGTCGCGATTTTTGCAATCTCCAGACCCTTGTCGTCGAGGACGATCGACGTGATTCCAGGCTTGGCGAGGATGTCGAGAGTGGCGGTGCCGCCGATCCGTTTGGCGGTGAAGTCAACCGCCAGGTCGAGTGCGACATGGGTTACCCGCGCCTCGAGCGGACGGGCAAAGCTGTGGACGTCAACCGCGTCCGGCGTGTCGAGAATTGGCGCCGCCGCCGAGGCACTGGCAGGCGCGCCCGACGCCTGATCGTCCTGGCTGCAGGCGGCGAGCAATAAAGCGCCAAGCGCGGCCAGCGGACGGACGAACATATACCACTCCTCAACCCGATTCGGCGAGCGCCAGATAGATGCTGTTCACCGGTTTGGCGAACAGCCGCTGCACCATCGGTTCGAAGAACGCCAAAGGGGCGCTATCGTATCCCGCGTCGAACGCCGACTGGTCGTAAAGTTCGCAGAAGCGGGCCGTGTCTTCATAATGGGGATGACCGCGCAAGCCGTCGCGCATGTTCCGGTCGAGGCCGAGGTAGTGGAAGAAATAATAGCCCTGGAAGATGCCGTGATGCTCACACATCCAGTGCAGCTTCTGGTCAACGAACGGTTTCAGGATCGCGGCGGCGATATCGGGGTGATTATAGGAGCCAAGCGTATCGCCGATGTCGTGCAGCAGCGCCATGACGACATAGGGCTCGCTCTCCCCGGCGCGATGGGCGCGGGTTGCGGTCTGGAGTGAATGCTGCAGCCGGTCGATCGGGAATCCGCCATAATCGCCGTCGAGTAGTTGCAAGTGCGTCAGCACGCGGCCGGCAAGGCCCTTGCTGAACGGCCCGAAATGGCTGCCGATCGCCATCCAGTCCTCCGCTGTCGCTTCCTCCATCGCGGTAAAATTTGCGCGCGGTTCGGCGTCGGCCATTGGCTGTCTCCTTCGCTTCATCCTAGCCCCGCCGTCGGGCGAGCGAAAGACCGCAGCAGGCGCGGGCTAGGCCAAGCGCCGCGGCTTGCCTATATCGGAGCGATGACGACCCCGGACAGCGTGAATTGATGGCCAGCGACGGCGCCCGGGCAATCGGCGACATCGTCGCGGACGGCGGAGCGGCGGCGGCACGGCCGCTGGTTGCCAGCGGGCCCAAAGGCCCAGCCAAGCCGATTCTCAAAGGCGTCGGGCTCGATCAGCCGTTTTTCGGCGACAAGAATCGCGCCTTCTGGGTGCTGCAGACGACCGGCTGGACCGGCTATTTCATGCTCCGCGTGCTGTCGGGCGTGGCCAATTCGATGGGCATCATGTTCATCGTCCACGTCCTGCTCTTGACCGCCACCGGCTATTCACTGACGCTACTGATGGCGACGTTGTACCGGCGGCTGATTGCCATGCGGGCATTGTGGACAGCGATCCTCAGCCTGGCGACGGTGATCGTCGCGTCGTCCGCCTTTTCGTTCATCGAGACATGGAGCCTGGCGACCTTCATCAATCCCGAGGCCAAGCCCGCCGGGCTGCAATTCTTCGGCGCGATCATCCTCGATTTCTCAATCCTCGCGGCCTGGTCGGCAATGTATTACGGGATCAACTATTACCTCTTGCTCGAAGAGGAGATCGACCAACGCTCCAGGCTGGAGAGCCAGGCGTCCAGTGCCCAGTTGGCGATGCTGCGGTATCAGCTGAACCCGCATTTCCTGTTCAACACGCTCAACTCGATTTCGACCCTGGTGCTGCTGAAGCAGACCGAGCGGGCCAATGCGATGTTGGCGCGATTGTCTTCGTTCCTGCGTTACACGCTGGCCAATGAACCGACCGCCCAGGTAACTCTGGCGCAGGAAGTCGAGACGCTCAAACTCTACCTCGAAATTGAAAAAATGCGGTTCGAGGACCGGTTACGCCCCCACTTCCGCATCGATGCCGAGACAATCGGCGCGCGATTGCCGTCGTTGCTGCTTCAGCCGCTGGTCGAGAATGCCATCAAATACGCCGTGACGCCATCGGAGGGCGGGGCCGACATCTGGGTCACCGCCAGCCGGCAGGGGCGCGCGGTGCGGATCGAAGTTGCCGACAGCGGCCCGGGCGGCGGCGCGGGGCTGGTGTCGTCGCAATCGACCGGCGTCGGGCTGGCCAATATCCAGGACCGGCTAGCTCAGGCTTATGGCCCGGCGCATGGATTTTCCAGCGGACCGAACGAACATGGGGGCTTCAGCGTTATCCTCGAACTTCCGCTCGACGCGGCCAACAAGGACTGACCGATGACCATTCGCACCATCCTCGTCGATGACGAGCCGCTGGCGACCCAAGGGCTGCAATTGCGGCTGCAGGCGCACGACGATGTCGAAATCGTCGCCACCGCAGCCAACGGACGCGAAGCGATTCGCGCGATCAAGACCCACAAGCCCGATCTGGTGTTCCTCGACATCCAGATGCCGGGGTTCGACGGATTCTCGGTCGTCCAGGGGCTGATGGAGGTCGAACCGCCTTTGTTCGTGTTCGTCACCGCGTTCGGCGACCATGCGCTTCGGGCGTTCGAAGCGCAGGCGATCGACTATCTGATGAAGCCGGTCGAGGAAGATCGACTGGCCGGAACGCTCGACCGGGTTCGCCAGCGGCTAGCGGAGAAGCGCGGGGTCGAGGACGCCGAGCGGCTCAAGGAAGCGCTTGAGGAGCATGCGCCCGAGGCGGCGGAAACGCTTGCCGGGGAGAGCGCGGCGGAAGGGCCGGCCGCCAACCGCTTCGAGAAGATGATCAACATCCGCGACCAGGGGCAGATCTTCCGCGTCGACGTCGATACCATCGAACGGATCGACGCGGCCGGCGACTATATGTGCATCCAGACCGGCGACAATACGCTGATCCTGCGGGAAACTATGAAGGATTTGGAAAAGCGCCTCGACCCGCGCCGTTTCCAGCGAGTCCACCGCTCGACGATCGTCAACCTTGACCTGGTCAAGCAGGTCAAGCCGCACACCAATGGCGAATGTTTCCTCGTGCTCGATTCGGGCGCGCAGGTGAAAGTCAGCCGGAGCTATCGCGATGTCGTCGCGCGGTTCGTCCATTAAGGGGAAGCGCCAATGGCGAGCGTGACGGGGCTCGGCGGGATGTTCTACAAGGTCGCCGACCCCGCCGCGACCCAGGCCTGGTATCAGGGCAATCTTGGCGTCGGCGGCGAATGGGGAACGATATTTTCGTTCAAGAACGACGATCCCGAAGGGTTCGCTCTGCTCACGCCGTTCAAGGCCGACAGCGACTATTTCGCGCCGAGCGGCCAGACGTTCATGATCAATCTGCGGGTCGACGACTTGGACGGTATGATCGCCCAGCTCGCCGCAAAGGGCATCGAGATTCTCGGTCGGCAGGACGAGGATTACGGCCGTTTCGCGTGGATTCTTGATCCCGATGGAGTCAAGGTCGAGCTGTGGCAACAACTCGGCCCGGCGCCCGAATAATCCCATCTAGCGTTTGAGTTCGCGCCCGACCGGGTAAAGCAAATAGCGCTCGTCATAATAAGGCGTGCGCTGGTAAAACCAGGCTAGACGTGCGTCAGGATCGCCGGCGAACTTCGGGTCGGCCTTGAGCTTGGCATCGAACTCGGCCCTGAGCCTGGGATCGGCTGCGAGCATGCGGTCGGCCAAGGGCGCGATGACATACCCCTCGATATATTCGGTGCGCATCAGGATTTCGGGATAGAAATTCCACGCCAGCAACGAGTCCGGACTTTCCGGCTCGAGCATTGCCGCGGCGAGCAGGCCGAGGGGCTGGTCTGACGGGACACGGACCGAACCGGCGGGATAGGTTTCGCGGCGCACGGCGTGGACATAGGCCGCGGCCGACAGCGGGATGTGGCCTTCATCGGCCTTGCCGAGCTTCGGGTCGGTCAGGCGGACCATGTCGAGCGTCATTTCGCGGGACGCTGCCAAGGTTTCAAACCTGATCCCGTGGCGGCGGAGCAAGGCGATCACGTCCGGCTTGGTCACTGGCACCCACCAGGCCGCGGGGAGAATGACGATCTTGTCGGGCACCTCTCCGAAGAGCGGCATCGCCTGGGTGACAGGGCGGCCGAGCCAACGGATTTCCTTGCCGCCCGAGGCCGGTGACTTGTAGCTTTCGTGCGCCACTCCCTTGAAGTCGGAGATGATGGTGTAGGGCCGGTCTTCTGCCTTCCAGCTCAGCGTTTCGGTGCGTGGGCGGGCGGCACTGTCGGTGGCGACGGCGGCGGCGATCCGCTCGCCCTCGGCTCCGACCAGCCGAAGCGATTCCTCGATCAGCACATAGGTTCCGAGCACGCGCTGCCGATAGGGCTTCAGCGAGTGGGTTTCGACCAGCACGGTCGGGATTCGCGCCAGATCGCCATAGCCCGTCGAGTAGCGAGGCTGGTCGGCGCCGAGCCCGATGCCCTTGTCGGGATCGCGGCCGTCTAGCGCATCGACATAAACTCCGGGAATGTGCCCGGCGCCCGCAAGCGCGGCCGTGACGGCGGGGCGGTAGCGCTGGTCGAGCCAGCGGCCGATGGCGGGCGAATGGGCGTAGCGGCCGTTCCAGCCGACGAAATTGAAGGTGATGTCATACTGGTAGTCGCTGCCGTCGGTGACATGGAGGTCGAGGTAAAGCGACGGCCTGACACTCTGCAGCAACGCCAGCATCCCCTTCATCTCGGGCGTGTCGGCTTTCACGTAATCGCGGTTGAGGTTGAGGTTCTGCGCGGTGGTCCGCCAGCCCTGGTTGCGCGGCCCGCGCTGATTGGGGCGGTTGAACGGCGACGAGCGCTCATGGCCGTCGGCGTTGAAGATCGGCACGAACAGAAAGTCGGCGTGGTCGAGCAGTCCGTCCTTGCCGCGCAGCGCGATGTCGCGCAGCAGCATCAAGCCGGCGTCCTTGCCGTCGATTTCGCCCGAATGGATGCCGGCCTGGGCAAGCAGCACCGGCTTCGGCGCGCCACCCGGCTTGGACGCGCGAACGGCGTAGAGTTCGCGGCCCTGCGCGGTACGGCCGAAGGGCACAATGCTGAGCAAGGGCGAGGCGGCGACCACGCGGTCGATCCACGCGCGGGTCTCGGCATAAGACGGCGTCGTGTCGAAACCCGTTGCTTCGGACGGGGTGATCCATGGGTCAGTCCGCGGGACGACCAGTTTTTCGCTCGCCCCGTGCCATGGCAAGACCGGCGGGAGCGGCGCGGACTGGTCCGCCTGGCGCTGCTGCGCGGCGGCTGGAATGGCGATCAGGGCGAGAGCCGCAATGGCGGCGACGAAGCGATGCATGGCACCAGCCTAAGGGTGCACGCTGACGCTGGCAATCGAGCCTGCTATGGCGGTCCGTCACACCGGCAGGAGCAGGCGGACTTGGCAAGCAATTATGAAATATTCGCCGCGCTGCATGTGCCGGGCGACCCGGTGGTGCTGTATAATGTGTGGGACGTCGGCAGCGCGTTGGCGGTGGTCGCGGGCGGCGCCAAAGCGCTGGCCACTGGCAGCCATCCGGTCGCCGACGCCAACGGTTTCCCCGACGGCGAACAGGTGCCGATCGATTTCGTATTGGCCAATGCAGCGCGGATCATCGCCGCGGTCGCCCTGCCGCTGAGCGTCGATTTCGAGGGTGTGTATTCCGCCGACCCCGACCACGGCGCTGCCAATGTCGCGCGGCTGAAGGCGGCCGGCGCCGTCGGCTGCAATTTCGAGGACCAGGTGATCGGCGGCGAGGGATTGCACCCCCTCGACCTGCAGGTG
>JBDSMA010000028.1:0-5324 GCA_039916085.1 Sphingomicrobium sp. | reverse complement strand
TCACGCGGACGTTCAATGCGCCGCCGGGCCTTGTCTACAAGGCGTGGAGCCAGTCCGAATTGTTCCAGCGCTGGTGGGTGCCGAAATCGGCAACCGGCGTTTCGCTCGTGTCGTGCGATATGGACGTCCGCACTGGTGGCAAATATCGGCTGGAATACGGCGCCGTAGGGTCGGAGACCATGGCGTTCTACGGCAAGTATCTCGAGGTCGTGCCCGACCAGCGCATCGTCTGGACCAACGACGAGGGCGAACAGGGTGCGGTTACCACGGTGACCTTCGAGGAACGAGACGGCAAGACGTTGCTGAACTTCCACGAAGTCTATCCATCGAAGGAAGCGCTTGAGGAGGCATTAGAGGGCTCTGCGGCCGGGTTGCCGGAGCAGTTGGAGCAGCTTGACGATCTTCTTTCGAGCATGGGCGAGTAGCGCGGGTCGGTAATGCGAAAGGACGGCCTTGGGAAATACCGGGCCGTCCCACCGCCGAGGAAAGCTGGTCGCAAACAGATGTCCGCTTTCTCACCGCAGCAGCCGCCATCCGGCCGGCAGGAAGTCGGTCGACATGTAGAAATAGAAATTGCAGCGCGTGCCCCGGCCGCCGCTGCCGCCCTTGGTGATACCGAAGGCAATGGTGCCGCTGAACACCGGGCCGCCGCTGTCGCCGCTGTGGCAGTCATGGGTGCGGACCGTGACCCAGGTCGGGGCGCAGGCGCCGCCGCATAGCTGGCCCGGCGGCGCGAACTGGGTCAGCTCGACCTCGGCGCAGCTATAGCCGCTGCTCTCGCCATAGTGGCACAGCCACTCGCCGGCGCGAGTGCTCAGCCGCGACCGAGCGCCGGTCAGTTGGCGAAGCGCGCCATGGTGGCGGTCGGCATAGAATATGGGCTGCTGCGGCACCGGGCTGACGTTGACCTGGACGTCCTGCGTTCGCGCGCCCCATTGCCCGGCGAAGGTCAGCGGAATCGTGCCGCCGTCGGGATCCTCGAACACCACGTCGTCGGGACAATGCGCCGCCGTCGCGATTCCAGTTCGAGCGCCGTCGGTGACCGCGAAGCCGGTGGTGCAGGCGTAGCGCCGGCCGTCGGCCGGATCGACGCCCTCGATCCGCGCGCCACCGGCGAGCGACAGATTGGCGGGCTGGTCGGCGGTGTCGAACCGGATCTTGACCCCGGCCACTTGCTCGGCCCGGTCCCTGACCGCGTTCAGGTCGGGCTGCGCCGCATCGGCCGCGCGCAACAGGATGACCAGTTCGCCGGTGCGCGCGTCCAGCCCCATCCCGCGCGCGCCGGGCAGCAGCGCATCAAGTTCTGGCCCGCGCTGGAGCATCGCCCGGATGACATCGTCGCCAGTTGCGCTCGCGCCGGTCCGGAATACGACCGGCAAGATCATTCTCCCGGCCTCGATGGTGGTGGGGGCGACCGGCGCCCCGCCGGTCAGCAACACGACGATCCGAAACACCGGCGCATGGTCGATCGAAATCCCCACCAGCCGGTCGTGGAATCGCTCGCGAATGCCGTCCGTGAAGGACGCGCTGGCCTGCAGCGCGCGCAGCCGGGCCACCGCCTCCGCCAACGTCACGCCAAAACGCGACGCATAGACGGACGCATCCTGGGCCAGCGCTTCATCCGAAGTCTGCGGAATATGGACGGGGGCCACTGCAATGTCCTGCGCCACAGCGCCGGACGGCGTCGCCGCTACCGTCAGCGCCGTCGCCAATCCGGCCAGCGCGATCGCCACCTTGCCGATAATCTTGCCTTTCCGCCGCCCATCTACCCGCTTGCCTTGCCCGCCGCCACCTTGACCGGGGATGACCGCCGTCCAATCGATGCTCCGCAGTGACTTCTCTCGCATCGCCGCACTCGCCACGACGGACGAATTTCGCTAATCATCCGCGGAACCAAGGAGCCGATATGCCGTCCGGATTGATCGCCCTGCTCGACGATGTCGCGATGATCGCCCGGCTCGCCTCGGCCAGCATCGACGATGTCGCCGCCGCCGCCGGCAAGGCCGGGGCCAAGGCCGCCGGGGTGGTGATCGACGACGCCGCGGTCACGCCGCGCTATGTCACCGGCCTGACCCCTGACCGGGAACTGCCGATCATCTGGAAGATCACGCTCGGTTCCCTGCGCAACAAGCTGCTGATCCTCCTCCCCGCCGCGCTTTTCCTGTCGGCGTTCGCGCCATTCGCGGTCACCCCCTTGCTGATGCTCGGCGGTTGTTATCTGGCGTTCGAGGCGACGGAAAAGATCATCGAGGTCGTCACCGGCGATCATCACGCCGACGCCGAACTGGCGCAGGCCGACACCCCGGCCGAACTCGAGGCGCGCCAGGTCAAGGGCGCTATCCGCACCGATTTCATCCTGTCCGCCGAAATCATGGCCATCGCGCTCGCCAGCCTCGGTCCGATGGCGATCGCGCTTCAGGCCGCGGCGCTGGCGATCGTCGCCGTCGCCATCACCGTCGGCGTCTATGGCGTGGTCGCGCTGATCGTGAAGCTCGACGACATCGGCCTCCACCTCGCCGAGCGCGGCAGCGCGCTGGCCCGGGCCACCGGCCGGGCGCTGGTCCATCTGGTGCCGCGCCTGCTCAAATCGCTGTCGGCGATCGGCACCGCGGCGATGCTGTGGGTGGGCGGCGGCATTCTTCTCCACGGGCTTGAGGAGATCGGGCTGAAACATCTCCCCGACACCGTCCACGCCATCGCCGACGAGCTCGCCAGCGGCATGGGCAATGCAGGCGCGGCGGTCGAATGGATCGCCAACGCCATCGGCGCGGGCATCATCGGCTTCGGCGTCGGCATGGTTCTGGTGGTCATCGTCCGCCAGCTGACGCGCCACCCCGAACGCTTCGTGGTCGACGCCTGAATCGGAGCCAATCGGCCGCCGGTTTGTTGAGCAACCGGCAGGGCGTCGAGTGGAGTAATGGCAATGAACAAGTTGATCTTCGCATCGGTGGCGATGCTTGGCCTGTCGGGCTGCGTCGGCCTCGGTTATGGCGGCTACGGTGGGTATGGCGGTTATGACTCGGGCGTGTCGGTCGGTGTCAGCACCGGCTACGGCGGCTACGGCAACACCGGCTACGGCGGCTACGGCGGCTACGGCAACACCGGATATGGGTACAATGGGTACAATGCCTATGGCGGCAATTCCTGCGTCGCCTACGATAATTGGGGCCGCGCTTATTACACCTGCGGTTATGGCGGCTATTCCGGGTCCAATCCCTACGTCTATTCGCCTGGCACAGCGGTCTATTATTATCCCGGCTACACCTACCGCGACGGCTATTATTACGACGGCTACAACCGCCGCTACGACGGCCTGACCCTGTACAACCGCCAATATGGCCAGCGCCGCTAAGCGCTAGCGGCGCACCGCGGGACTGAAGCGTTCGCGGCCATTGGCGGCGCGGACGCTTTCGCCTATCCCTCATCCTGGTCGCGGAATACCCGCCGGGAAGGGTTCGTCAGGTCATGCCATCCGGATTGCTTGCCCCACTGCTGGTGTTCCTCGGTGGCGGTCTGGGCGCGGTGCTGCGCTATCTGACCGGCCTGGCCGTTGGCGGGACGCTGGCCACGCTGACCGTCAACGTCGCTGGCTGCTTCGCCATCGGCCTGATCGCCGCCGCCGTCCCGGCGCACATGGTCGCCATCCGCTTGTTCTTCATCACCGGCATCCTTGGCGGCTTCACCACTTTCTCCGCCTTCGGGCTCGACGCTTATGCGTTGTGGCATCGCGGCGAGCCCGGCCAGGCCGCGCTCTATGTCGCCGCCAGCGTCACCCTGTCGCTCGCCGCCGTCGCGCTCGGCTTCCTCGTCGCCAGGCCGGCCTGAGGCGTCCAGTCAAAGCCTAGAAAAAACGCTGTCCTACAGCGAGCCTTTCTGGTTCAAGCTCGCCGATGGCCCCGATTCCCGTCCTGTGCGACAATTGCCGCGCCGCCGGCCAGGCGGGCGAGGCGCCGTTCGCCGACCTCGCCGATCTGCTCGCTTTCACCCCCGTCCCGCGCCGCGCCCACGTCAATGGCTGGGACGAGGAGCGGCAGCGCGCGTTCATCGCCGCCCTCGCCGTTACGGGCAGCCCCCGCCGCGCCGCCCGGGCGATCGGCAAGCATGCGTTCGGCGCCCAGCAATTGCGCAGGGCGCGCGGCGGGTCGGGTTTTTCCGCCGCCTGGGACGCCGCGATCGAGCTCAGCCGCGAGCGCGAGCTGGCGGCGCTCAACGGCGGCCTCACCGAGCTCGCCGCCGAGCAGGTCGAGGAGGACGCCCGCCGCCGCTCGGCCATCCTCCCCGCCCTCGATCGCGCGCGGTTCGATGCCGCGCCGCGGCGCCGCCACGCTCGCGGTCGCGGCCGCTACGACGATGACGAGGACGAGGACGCGGTCGCTCTGGGGCGGGAAGTGACCGAGGCGCGCCTGCGTATCCGCGAACGGCTGACCCGCGCCCGTCGCTTGCTGCTTTGCGCCATTGCCACCGACAAGGCCCGGCGCAAGGCGTGGGAAACACTGGTCGGGCCGGTCGACTGGGTTCGCGCCGAACGAATGGAAGCGCAGGATGACGAACCGTTCGGCGAGCCCGAGGGTGCCCATCGCGGCGTCCGCATGTGGAACATGCGCAAAGCGGACATGGTCGTGACCGCCGAACATGGCTGTCTCGCCGATATCACCGGCGGGCCGGACGCGACGGCAGGCCTCCGCACCGCCTTCGCCGAGGATCAGGTCGCCGCGCTGGCCAGGCTTTCGCCCGAGGAAGCCGAAGCCATCGCCCGCCATCGCGAAGCCCTCCTTGAGGTCGGCTGGACCGAGGACGAAGACGGCAATTGGGTTGGCCTGGCCAGCAAGGAATGACCAGGCCGGCCAAGTCCCGCGATCAGTTCGTGGCCGAAGCCCTCGCCGCCGCCGGCCTCCGCGCCCGTCCCGAGCCTGTCGAGGTGGCGCCGAACCTGCGCAACTTCATCCTCGATGACGACTACGCCTGCCGGCTCCTGCGAAGCGACGCGCCCAGCATGCTCCCGAACTTCCCGAGGATGCGGCTGCCGGTGGTTGTGCCAGGCCCGGACGGCATGACCGGCCCGGAGCGGTTGGGGGTCACGGGGAGGCGAAAGGCGAGCGAGTGAGGCGAGGGTCGGCGCTTCCCTCCCCTCCCGCTGGCGGGAGGAGCCGGGGGGTGGGCACTCCCGGCGGACCCCGCCCAAACCGTCATCCCGGACCCGATCCGGGATCCGCCTTAATTGAGTCTCGGGCTAGCCCGCCTAAAACCCCAGCGCCGCACCTTTGAAGCATGTCTCGCGGTGCCAATGCAGGAACCGCAAGTCGGGCCGCTCGCCGATCCGTTCA
>JBDSMA010000027.1:0-16894 GCA_039916085.1 Sphingomicrobium sp. | reverse complement strand
GGTTGGCCCTCGTCCCATGCCCCCGGGACGAGGGCCTTTTAGTTGCCTGCCGGGGGGAGGCGGCTAAAAGGCCCACCCGTCCACCTTTGCAGGCATCGCCGCTCCGCCCGTGACCAAGCTCAAGATCGCCAGTTGGAATATCAATTCGGTGCGCGCCCGCGCCGAAATCGTCGGCCGCTTCATCGACGAGGAGCAGCCCGACATAGTGTGCCTCCAGGAAACCAAGGCGATGGACGACGCCTTTCCCGCCGCGCTGTTCGTCGGCCGCGGTTACCATTACCACGAACTCAACGGGCAGAAGATGCATCACGGCGTCGCCATCCTCAGCCGCGTCGCGCTGCACGAGCCCGGCCGCCACGACTGGCAGGACAATGGCGAAGCGCGCCACGTCGGCGTGCGGCTCGACTGTGGAGTTCGCGTCGAGAACGTCTACATCCCGGCTGGCGGCGACGTGCCCGACCGCGCGCTCAATCCCAAGTTCGGGCAGAAGCTCGATTTCATCGAGCGCATGACCCGGTGGTCGGAGGGACTGAAGGAGCCGACACTGATTGTCGGCGATTTCAACGTCGCGCCATTGGAGTGCGACGTGTGGAGCCACAAGGCGCTGCTCGACGTGGTCAGCCACACGCCAGTCGAGATCGCGGCGCTCGGCCGGTTGCAGGCGGCGCACGGCTGGGTCGACCTGGGGCGGCGCTTCATCCCCGCGCCGGAGCGGAATTTCACCTGGTGGAGCTATCGTTCGCCCGACCATACGGCGAACGACAGGGGCCGGCGGCTCGACCATATGTGGGCGTCTCCGTCACTCGCCAGCCAGGCGACGGGGCACCAGGTCCACGAGCCATGCCGCAGCTGGACCAGGCCATCGGACCATGTACCATTGGTGGTCGAGCTCGAGATTTGAGCAAATCGGGTTCACTTGAGCGGGCGATCGCCGCGCTTCGGGCGGGACGGCCGCTGACCATCGGGGCGTCGGCTGTGCTGGCGGTCGAAGTGGCGAGCGAGGCGATGCTTGCGTTGCTCGATCCCGGCGCGACGGCCGGCCTGCTGCTAAGCGGTCCACGCGCCGCCGCCCTCGGTCTCGGCAACAGTCGCGAGGCGGCGGATTCGGCGCGGCCCGCGCTGGTTGGTCGCTGCGCGTGGCTCGGCCAGGCCGAGGCGCTGGCGCTGGCTGACCCGGCGCGTGATCTCGACCGGGGTCCGCTTGGGCCGCTCACCCCGCTGGCCCCGCCGGATGAAGCGGGTGCGGCCCTGACTCTCGCCCGCCGCGCCGGGCTGTTGCCGGCGCTGTGGCTGCTCGACCCGGCAACCGAGGCCGCGGCGCGGATCGATCCCGCCGAGACCAGCGCCGCGCCCCGCGCGACGATCGTTTCACGAGCCAGGCTACCGCTCGATGGAATGCCCGATTCGCAAATGGTCGCCTTCCGCGACGAGGCGAGCGGCGAGGATCATGTCGCCCTGCTGGTTGGTGCCTTTGGCGGCAAGCCGCCGCTGGTCCGGTTGCACAGCGAATGTCTGACCGGCGACGTGTTCGGCAGCCTAAAATGCGATTGCGGCCCGCAGCTGAAGGAAGCGTTGCGGTTGCTCGGCGCGGAAGGCGGCGGGGTGCTGCTCTATCTTCGCCAGGAGGGGCGCGGCATTGGACTGGCCAACAAGCTGCGCGCCTACCAGCTGCAGGATCGCGGACTCGATACGGTCGACGCCAACCGCCGGCTGGGCTTCGCCGACGACGAGCGCGACTATGCGATGGCGGCGGCGATGTTGCGCGCGCTGGGCATCGAGGAAGCGCGGCTGCTGACCAACAACCCGGCCAAGGTCGCCGGTCTCGAGGCGGCGGGAATAGCGGTCGCCGGACGCGTCGCGCACCACATGCCGGTCACTCCGCACAACGCCGATTATGTCGCGGCCAAGCGGGCGAAGAGCGGCCACCTCGCCTAAACGAGCAGCGCGGCGACCTCGTCGAAATCGCGCGCGATGTGATGCGCGCCGAGCGCCCGCAGCCGGTCGCCATGATCATCGCCGCAATGTTGCCCGGCAACGAGTCCGATGACCGTCGCTCCCGACGCGACCGCACCGGTCACGCCGACCGGAGAATCCTCGATGATCACGGTCTCGGCGATGGCCACCTGGAGCGCGGCGGCGGCGTGCCAGTAGAGGTCTGGCGCCGGCTTGCCGCGGGACACATGGGTGCGCGAGCTGAACAGTCTGTCGCCGAACGCGTCGCGGAGCCCGAGATGGTCGAGGTGGCGTTCGATCCACTCGAGCGACGACGATGACGCGACCGCCTTGGGCAGGGCGGGGTCGAGCGAGCGGACGAACCGCACCGCGCCGGCGACTTCGGCGATGCCGTCGGCGATCATCCGCGCGTCGGCCCGGGCCCGCACCGCGTGAAAGTCGTCGGGCAACGGCCCTTCGATCCACCGCTCGATCGCGGCGTGGAAATCAGCCTCCGCCAGGCCCATGAACCGGTCCATTGACTGACGCGGGCTGGTCGGGAAGCCGCGCGCGGAAAGATAGTCGGCGATCTGCGCATTGCCCGCCCATTCGCTTTCGATCAGTACGCCGTCGAAATCGAAGATCAGGGCCGAAAAACGCATCAGTCCTCGAACAGCGCCGCGCCGACGCGGATGATGGTGGCGCCGAGCAGGATCGCGGTGGGATAATCGGCCGACATGCCCATCGACAGGCCAGTCAGACCATGCTGTTTCGCCAGTTCCTGGCACAGCGCAAAATAAGGGGCGGCCTCGTGCCCCGCCGGTGGAATGCACATCAGGCCGGCCAGCGGCAGGGGCGAGGCGCGAACGCGATCGAGGAAGCCGCCGAGTCCGGCGATGGCAACCCCGCCTTTCTGCGCCTCGGCGCCGATGTTGACTTGGACAAAGCAGGGCGGGAAGCGGCCGGCCTTGTCGGCGGAGGCGACCAGCGCGTCGAGCAGCGAGGGGCGGTCGAGCGAGTGGATAACGTCGAACAAGGCCACCGCCTCCGCGGCCTTGTTCGATTGCAGGCGGCCGATCATGTGCAGCGTCAGCCCGCTGAGCCGCTGGCGCAGCGCGGGCCATTTCGCTTCCGCTTCCTGAATCCGGCTTTCCCCGAACGCGAGCTGACCGGCGGCGATCAAGGGTTCAATCTGTTCGACCGCGCGCGTCTTGGACACAGCGATGGTCTCAACTGAAGAGACTGGACGCCGCGCCACCTTGCATGCGCGATCAATCTTTTGGCGGACATGCGCAAGGCGATCGGCGGGGGAAGCCATTGCGCGCCTATAGATAAGGCAGCGCGGCAGGGCTAGGCGGGCGGGGTGCCCGGATTAGAATTTGAAGGCGGTGCCCACGTAGACCGCCTGGCTGTCGCGGCGCTGGTCGGCGACCGGGCTGACATGGTCCTGGTCGACGCGATAGCGCATGCCACCCGTCAGCGCGATCCGTCGGCTGAGGCTGTAGGCCCCGCCAACGTCGAGCGAGTAGCGGTCGGGTTGGGCAAGCGCGGGGACACGGCCGTCGCCGCGTTCGGCGCCAACGGCGATTCGGCCGGTAAACCGCTTCAAATTGTAGCTGACCCCAACCAGCGCGCTTTCGCGCTTGCCGACGGCCGAATCCGGATTGCTCGTGGTCGCCACGTCGCCGGACACCGCAAAGCGTTTCCAGCCGACAGCGACGCCGAGGTTATAGCTGGTCGGAGTCAGGGCCGTGGCCGGGCTGAGCGCCATCGTCATGCCGCGCGTCTCGGCCGCGCTACTGCCGGCGCGGACCGCGACTCGGATCTGCGCCGGGCGGCCCCTGGCTGCGGCGGGGGTGAATTTGAAATCGCTGAACGAAGGGGTGCGCGACGCAAACGTCGCCGCCAGCCGGGGATCGGCCCCAGCCGGGGTGAAGGCCGATATGCGGTCGAAGCTAATGGAGATGGCGGGCGGACGGGCCTTGCTGACGGCGGCGGCAGCGAGCGCGGGCAGCAGGGCGACGCTGGCCACCGCAAGCGCGGTTACCACCTTTCCACCCAGCCCCTGTTTCGCATGCGCCACGCGTACGACTCCTTTATCGCCAAGGGATATAGCCTCACGAACCTGTCAGTTCCATGACTCCCTGTCGATTCATCAGCCGCCTGTGTCCCTAAGTCCACAGACGCGATTTGGGCCGTCCCGTCGCGGCACGATGGATAGCCGCTTGCCGCCACCCGCCAGCCATTTATAACGCGCGTCGAACTCCCCCTTGCAGGAAGCCGCCATGTCCCGCCTACTTCGTCCCCTCGCCGTCCTCGCCCTCACCGGCCTCGCGCTTGGCGGGTGCGCCCGGCATCGCGATCTTCCGAACACGCTGGCACCCGCCAGGATGACGTCGATCGGGGTCAACGCCTATCTGTGGCGCGCGGCCATCGACACCCTGTCGTTCGCGCCGCTGCTGACCGCGGATTCCAACGGCGGGGTGATCATCACCGACTGGTATGTCAGCCCCAAAAATCCCGGCGAGCGGGCCAAGCTGACCGTTTCGATCCTCGACCAGGAACTGCGCGCCGACGCGCTCAGGGTGTCCGCCAGCCGGCAGGTCAACCAGGGTGGGGTATGGGTCGATGCGCCGGTCGCCGCGGCGACGGTGCAGAAACTCGAGGACATCATTCTGACCCGCGCCCGCGACCTTCGCCGCACGTCTCTGGCCGGCTAGTTCCCCGAATCCCAAATGGCGACCCCATGAACGACCGCTTCGACCCGGCGCGCGCGGATTCGCGGTGGCAGGCGCGGTGGGCCGAAGCCGACAGTTTTCGCGCCGACAGCGCCAGCCCCAAGCCCAAGGCCTATGTGCTGGAGATGTTCCCTTATCCGTCGGGGCGCATCCACATGGGGCACGTCCGCAACTACACGATGGGCGACGTGCTGGCCCGCTTTCGCCGGATGCAGGGCTTCGAGGTGCTCCACCCGATGGGGTGGGACGCGTTCGGCATGCCAGCCGAAAATGCGGCGATGGAGAAGAAGGTCCACCCAGGCGCCTGGACGCGCGAGAACATCGCGGCGATGCGCGGACAATTGAAACGGATCGGCTTCGCAATCGACTGGAGCCGCGAGCTCGCCACCTGCGAACCCGATTATTACGGCCACGAACAGGCGCTGTTTCTCGACTTGATGGAAGCCGGCCTGGTCTATCGCAAGGACAGCGAGGTCAATTGGGATCCGGTTGATATGACCGTGCTGGCCAACGAGCAGGTCATCGACGGCAAGGGCTGGCGATCGGGGGCGGCGGTCGAGCGCAAGAAATTGTCGCAATGGTTCTTGAAGATAACCGACTTCGCCGAGGAGCTGCTTGAAGGCTTGGACGCCCTCGACCAGTGGCCCGCCAAGGTCCGGCTGATGCAGGAGAACTGGATCGGCAAGAGCCGCGGGCTGCAGTTCCGCTTCCGCCTGGCCGCGCCGCTCGACGCAATCGACAACGTCGAGGTGTTCACTACTCGGCCCGACACCATTTTCGGTGCCAGTTTCGTCGCTTTGTCGCCGGGCCATCCGATCGCCGAGGCGCTGGCGGCGCGAGATCACGAGGTCGCCACCTTCATCGCCCGGGCGCGGCAGGGCGGAACGACAGCGGCCGAAATCGAGACCGCCGAGAAGCTGGGCCATGACACCGGGCTGGAGGTGATGCACCCGCTCGATCCGGGTCGCCGGTTGCCGGTGTGGATCGCCAATTTCGTGCTGATGGATTATGGCACCGGGGCGCTGTTCGGGGTGCCCGCGCACGATCTCCGCGACTTTGAATTCGCGACCAAATACCGCCTGCCGATCCGCCGCGTGGTCGCCGAGTCCGCTGTCCAGGCCGACGACGAAGTGGTCGAAGCCGAACCTGGCGAAGGCATCGCGGTCAATTCCGACTTCCTCGATGGAATGACCAGCGCCGAGGCCAGCGCGGACGTCATCAACCGCGCCGAAACGGCCGGCTGGGGCGCAGGCAAGACCCAGTATCGGTTGCGCGACTGGGGCGTGTCGCGCCAGCGTTACTGGGGGACGCCGATCCCGATTATCCATTGCGATTCGTGCGGCCCGGTCGGCGTGCCTCGCGACCAGCTCCCCGTGGTGCTGCCGGAGGATGTCGGCTTCGACCTTCCCGGCAACCCGCTCGACCGCCACGACTCCTGGCGGCTGGTCGAGTGCCCGAGCTGCGGCGGCCAAGCACGGCGCGAAACCGATACGCTCGACACATTCGTCGATTCGAGCTGGTATTTCATCCGCTTCGCCAGCCAGCCCAAAGATCGACCGTTCGATCGCGCCGAGGCCGAGCAATGGCTTCCGGTCGGCCAGTATATCGGCGGAGTCGAGCATGCCATCCTCCACTTGCTCTATGCCCGCTTCTGGACCCGCGCGCTTGAGCGGATCGGCAAGATCGGGGTCAAGGAGCCGTTCAAGGGTTTGTTTACGCAGGGAATGGTGACCCACGAGACTTACCAGAGCCTCGACGGACGCTGGCTGTCGCCCGACGAGGTCACGATCGGCGAGGGCGGGGCGATGATCGAGCGCTCGACTGCCAGCGGCGTGGTTCGCGGTCGGATCGAGAAAATGTCCAAGTCGAGGAAGAATACGGTCGACCCCGAGCCGATTCTCGACCGTTATGGCGCCGACGCGGTGCGCTGGTTCATGCTGTCGGATTCGCCGCCGGAACGCGATCTCGAATGGTCGATCGGCGGGATCGAGGGCGCGGCGCGGTTCGTCCAGCGGGTATGGCGGTTGGCGATCGCGCCCGCCGGCAATCAAGGCGAGGACGAGGCGGTGCGGCGCAAGCTCCACCGCGCGATCTTCGCAGTCGGCGAGGCGATCGATGGACTGCAGTTCAACAAGTCGGTCGCGGCCCTCTATGAGCTGACCAATGCAATCGAAAAAGCCAAGCCTTCCGCCACCCGGGACGAGGCGGTCCGCACCCTGCTGCTGCTGGTCGCGCCGGGCGCGCCGCATCTCGCCGAGGAAGCCTGGGCGATTCGCGGCGAACGCGGAATGATCGCGGATGCGGCCTGGCCGACGCATGACCCGGCGCTGCTGGTCGACGAGACGGTGACGCTCGCGATTCAGATCAATGGCAAACTTCGGGACACGATCACGGTTGCGCGCGGCTTGCCAAGGAATGAAACCGAGGCGCTCGCGCTCGGCTCGGCTAAGGTCCAGTCACAGCTTGGCGGGGCCGCACCGCGCAAGATCATTGTAGTGCCCGACCGGTTGGTCAATATCGTCGCATGAAGATTGCCGCCGCCTTGCTCGTTGCCGTCGCGCTGATGCTGCCTGGGTGCGGTCTTCATCCGCTGTATGCGGGGGGGGAATCGGGGCCGGTCGCAAGTCGCCTGTCGTCGATCTCCGTCGCGCCAATCCCGGATCGCGCCGGCTGGCTAGTCCGCAACGCCCTGCTCGAGCGGCTCGGCGGGGATCGCAGCGCGGGCGCCGCCTACCGGCTCGAAGTCGAACTCGACGATGATATTTCCGGCTTCGGCATTCGCGGCGACAGCGCCATCACGCGCGAACGGCGGACGCTGCGCGCGCGCTATCGGCTGGTCGCGATCGGCACCGGCGAGACGCTCGTCGACGCGACCGCCGGGGCCGACGCCGGGATCGACGTAGTGAGCAGCGAATATGCCACGGTTGCCGCCGAGCAGACGGCTTCTGAACGGCTGGCCAAGGTGCTTGCCGACCAGATCGTCGCCCGCCTCGGCCTCTACGTCTCGCGCCTCGGAGAGTCCGGGGCGGCGCCGGCGCGGTGAAGTCGGTAAAGGGCCAAGTCGATCGCGCGCTCACCGCGCCCGACCCGGCGCTGCGCTTTTATTTGTTCCACGGACCCGATGACGCGGGCAGCCGGGCGCTGGCGCTCAAGCTGCTCAAGGGGTTGGGGGACGCCGAGAAATTCATCGTCCTTGGCCAGTCGATCAAGGGCGATCCGGCGATCCTCGGCGACGAGGCCGGGGCGCTGGCGCTATTCGGCGGGCCGCGCGCGATCTGGATCGAACCGGCCGCGGACGAGATCGCCGACGGCGTTGCCGCGCTGCTCGACTCGACGGCGAGCGAGAACGCGGTGGTGGCGCTGGCCGGCGTGCTGCGCAAGACCTCGGCGCTGTTGAAGCTGGCCGAAAATCATCAACGGGCCTGGTCGCATTGCTCCTACATCCCGGAAGGGCGCGAGATGGCGCGGCTGGTGATCGACCTTGGCCGCGCCGCGGGGCTGACCATGGCGCCCGACATGGCGCAGCGCATTTCGGTGGCGAGCGGCATGAATCAAGCAATTGCCGGCTCGGAAATCGCCAAGTTCGCGACCTATCTCGGGGCCTCGCCGGAGCAGCCGCGAACGCTCGACCATGATACGGTCGACCAGCTTGGCGCCGACAGCGCGGAGAGCGATTGGCTCAAGCTCGGCGATCTCGCCTTAGCGGGAAAGATGGAAGAGCTGACCGAAGCGCTGGCGCGGCTGCCGAGCGCAGGAGCAGAGGCTGTACCGGTGGTTCGCGCTTTGCGCAGGCGGCTGGTCATGCTGGCCCCGCTTCGCGCCCGGATCGAGCGCGGCGAAGGCGCCAATGCCGTCATGACGTCGATGGGCAAAGCTTTGTTCTGGAAGGACAAAGAGCTGGTTGAACAGTTGCTTTCGAATTGGTCGGCGGCGCGGTTGGCGGAAGCGGCGGGGCGCGCGGCGGCGCTGGAGAAGCAAGTCATGGTGGGCGATGCGCCCAATGGCGCGGTGCTTGGCGAAACGTTGATCACGCTGGCCCGGGTGGCCAGCCGAGTTCGCTAGCTAAATCGGCTCGCCGCTAAGCCGCTGGCAAATCATGTCGAGCTGATCGAGGCTACTGTAGTGGAGCGTGACGGCACCGCCACCGCGGCCGTGGGCGACCTTTACGCGCAGCCCGAGCATGTCGCCAAGCTGCCGCTCGAGCGCGGCGAGATCGGCATCGACCGGACGCTGAGCGTTCCGCTCGCCGGCTTTCTTCGGTTTGGAGTCGCGGGCCCGCGCTTCGGTCTGGCGGACACTGAGTCCCTCAGCGATGATTTGTATGGCCAGAGATTCAGGATCGGGCGCGTTGGCGATGGCTCGCGCGTGCCCCATGCTGATATCGCCTCGCAGGAGCATTTCCCGCACTGCGCCAGGAAGCTCGAGAAGTCGCAAGAGGTTGGTAACATGGCTTCGCGACTTCCCGACCAGCCTCGCGACTACCTCCTGCGTATGCCCATAGCGCTCGACGAGCTGGCGATAACCGTCAGCCTCTTCGATAGCATTGAGATCCTCGCGTTGAATATTCTCTATCAGCGCGATCTCGGCGGCCGCCTCGTCGCCCAGATCGCGAACGATCGCAGGAATTCGGTGGAGCCGAGCACGCTGGGCGGCGCGCCAGCGGCGCTCCCCGGCGACGATCTCGAACCCGTCCCCCGACTCACGCAGCAGAATCGGCTGAAGCACGCCGCGTTCGGCAATCGAGGTGGCGAGCTCGGTCAGTGACGCTTCGTCGAAGCGTTTGCGCGGCTGGGTTGGGTTAGCCCGAATGCGTCCGACCTCAATCTCACGCACCCCTCCCGCAAAGGCCTGGCCATCGCCGCGCGGCTTTACCGCTTCGTCAATCAGCGCACTGAGACCGCGGCCAAGACCACTTGGCTTCTTCATGCCGCTTCCGCCGTGGTCACCTTGGGCAGCCGGCCGACAATCTCGCGAGCAAGGCGAATATAGGCCTCCGAGCCAGAGCATTTGAGGTCGTAAATCAAAGCCGGCAGCCCGTGGCTCGGCGCTTCGGACAAGCGAACGTTTCGCGGCACGACGGTCTCGAACACCGCGCGCCCGAGGCAGGCACGGACATCGGCCGCGACCTGCTGCGACAAATTATTGCGCCGGTCGAACATGGTCAGCGCGACACCGAGGATCGCCAATTCCTGATTGAAAGCGAGGCGGATGCGCTCGACCGTCTGGAGCAGCTGGCTCAGCCCCTCAAGCGCGAAAAACTCGCATTGGAGGGGCACAAGCAGGTGGCGCGAAGCGACGAGAGCGTTGACCGTTAGCAGTCCAAGCGACGGCGGACAGTCTATCAGGCATACGTCCCACCGTCCCTGCGGCCCTTCGTCAAACGCCTGGATTAGGCGGTGAGTGCGATCCTCGAGGCCGACCATCTCAACCTCGGCGCCCGACAGGTCAACGGTGGCAGGGACGATATCCAATCCGGGGACGCGGGTCGGAACCGCTGCCTCGCCAAGCGGTACCGCACCAAGCAGCATGTCATAGCTTGACCATTTCCGATCGGCCTGCCCGACGCCGAGACCGGTCGAGGCATTTCCTTGGGGATCGAGATCGATAAGCAGCACCCGCCAGCCGATTGCAGCCAGCGCGGTGGCGAGATTGATCGCGGTCGTGGTTTTGCCGACTCCCCCCTTCTGGTTGGCGATGGCCACGCGGATCATCATTTTCCCCTCCGCCTGACGGTTCGCGCGACAATGATCGCCGCGTCGTCACTGGTCAGGCTCTGCTCCAGCCGAAACTCACCCTGCCACGACCGTTGAGCCTCTACTAGTTCTGATTGCGCGCTTCGCCCCTTGGGAAGGAGAAAAGCCGTCCCGCCATGGACCAGATGCTCGGTCATCGCAAAAATCTCGCGAGTCGATGCGACCGCGCGAGCAGTGACATAATCGAATTGCCCGGTCAGCTGCTCGGCTGTTGCCCGGATGACGGTGACGTGTCCCAGGTCTAACGTGCCCTTCGCATACTCGAGGAAATCGGCCCGAAGTCGGCGCGGTTCGGTTAGGGTCATGGGATCGTCGTTTAGGAGGGCAAGAACGACACCTGGGAACCCCGCCCCCGACCCGATGTCGAGCCACTCGCCGGGCTTTTCGCGAAAACGAAATAGTTGAGCACTATCCTCCACATGCCGAGACCAGATGTCACCGACTGACGCAGGACTAACCAGATTTTGTCGTTCATTTTCAGCTATGACCATCTCAACGAAGGCTTGAAGGCGGATCGTTGTTTCACGTGAAACGTCAATGGAAGACATCACCTAATTGGTCACCCTGCACGCTATCGAGAAGTGCAGCGCGGCAAGCGCAGCTGGGGTCACTCCCGGCACACGGGACGCCTGATCTAGCGTTTCGGGCGCTGAAGCGGAGAGTCGCTCAATCATTTCATGCGACAGCCCTGGCACGACGCTAAAGTCGGTGTTGGCAGGCAGGCGCAAGCGGCGATCTTTGGCGCGCCTGCCAATTTCCGCCTGTTGCCGGGCCACATAAGGCGCATATTGTGAATTTTCGATGGCCTCGCCGGTCGCCCCATCCGATGGCAGTTGGGACCGGACGGCCTCAACCAGACCAGGCTGCAGCAGCCACTTGGACAACGGGCGCGACGCACCGGCCGCCCCCAGTGTCGCTGCGTCAGCCACTTGGGCCAAGGCGTCGCCGGCCCGTCCGAGCGCGTCGAGATGACTCAACGTTCGTGCTTTCTGATCTTGATCGAGCAAACCGAGACGGATCGCATCCGGGGCGAGGCGGGCAACGGCATTATCCGACCGGAGATGGAGGCGGTGCTCGGCGCGTGCGGTGAGCATGCGGTAGGGTTCGCTGACGCCTTGAAGGGTCAGGTCATCGATCAACACGCCGAGGTAACTAGTCGCGCGGTCGACCTCGAGCGGTTCGAAATCCAGCACGAGCGCAGCGGCGTTGGCGCCGGCAAGGAGGCCTTGTGCCGCGGCCTCCTCATAACCGGTGGTGCCATTGATCTGCCCGGCGAGGAACAGGCCGGCAATGTCGCGATGCTCGAGGGAGGAGCGAAGCCGGCGCGGGTCGGCATATGCGTATTCTACGGCATAGCCCGGACGTGTAAACCGCGCGCGCTCCAGCCCAGCAATGGTCCCGAGCATCGCCTCCTGGACGTCGACAGGGAGCGAAGTCGAGATTCCATTGGGGTAGACGATAGGGTCGTCTAGACCTTCGGGTTCAAGGAAAATCTGATGGCCATCTCGGTCACCAAATCGAACCACTTTATCCTCGATCGACGGGCAATAGCGCGGGCCGCGCCCGGAAATATCGCCGGCGAACAGCGGCGAGCGGGACAGGCCGGCGCGAATGACGTCATGGGTCGCGGCCGTCGTGCGGGCGATGGCGCAGGCAAGTTGCGGCAAAGGTGCGGGGTTGGCGGCGAGGGCCAGCGTCCACGGCTGGGCATCACTGGGCTGCGGCGTCAGGCGCGACCAGTCGATTGTTCGCCCATCGAGCCGGGGCGGTGTCCCGGTCTTGAGCGTGCCGTTGGCGAGACCGGCTTCACGCAGCTGATGGGCCAAACACGACGCACTCGAGGCACCCTCGCGGCCTCCGCTCCATCGCTCTTCACCGCGATACAGTGTTGCGCCGAGGAAGGTCCCGGTGGCGAGAACGACAGCGCCCGCTCTAACCGCAGCGCCGTCAGCCAGAATCACGCCCGACACACGCCCATTGTGGAGATGAAGCGCGGCAGCCTCGCCCTCAATAGTGTTTACGCCGGCTGCGAAAACTGCCTCTCGAACGGCTTTGGCAAACCGCCGGCGGTCGGCCTGGACACGCGGGCCGCGCACGGCCGCGCCCTTGCTGGCATTGAGCATCCGGCGGTGGATCGCGGCGCGATCAGCGGCGCGAGCCATGACCCCCCCCAGAGCGTCGACCTCTCGTACCAAATGGCCCTTCCCGACCCCGCCGACCGAGGGGTTGCACGACATCTGGCCGATATCCGCCGCAGTGAAGGTGAGTATCGCGACGCGCGCGCCTCGGCGAGCCGCGGCGCAGGCGGCTTCAACTCCGGAATGACCACCACCGATGACGAGGACGTCGAGCATGAAGCTGGCGCTACAAGAATCGCGCACCATCGTCAAAACGTTCCACGTGGAACATTATTTGCCGAGGCAAAACCGGGCGAACAGTGCGTCGAGTACAGCATCGATTGACGACAGGCCGGTTATGCGATCGATCGCTTCGCGGCCGTAACGAAGCTCTTCGGCAATTAGCAGAGCCAAACTCTGTGCCTTGGCTGCTTCGAGTGCTCCCAGCAAGTCGGACACATGTCCGGCCTCCCGCTCGGTCAACGTCAATTGTCGCGGAGAAGGGATGAGGCCCGCAGTAGCCTCGGCGATCGCACCTAGCAGCTCAGCAAGGCCTTCGCCGCTGATCGCGCTGACCGCCAGCTGCGATGCATTGCTGGGCGGACCGAGATCCGCCTTTGGATGCAACAAAATCCGCCGCGGATGGGACGGGGCTTCGTCCGGCGCGCCGAGCCAGACCAGCACGTCGGCCCGGTCGACCTCCTGTTCGGCGCGAGCGATACCGAGCCGCTCGACAGAGTCGGAGGACTCGCGCAGGCCAGCGGTATCGACCAGCAACAAGGGCAATCCATCGATGGCCAGCGGGACCTCGATCGAATCTCGCGTGGTGCCGGCGATGGGCGTGACGATTGCTCGCTCGCTCTTGCATAAGACATTGACAAGGCTTGATTTTCCGACATTCGGAGGCCCCGCGAAAACAATCCGTAACCCGTCGCGCAGCGGCTCGACACGGGGCGAAGCGAGCAATGCGCGGACATCCCCGGCGAGACTGTCGAGATCAGCGGCGAGCGACGGGGCAACTATCCCGTCTTCCTCGTCGGGATAGTCGATCACCACCTCCGCCGCGGCCGACAGGTCGAGCAAGCGGGTGCGCCATCCCGCGAGCAGGTCGCGCAATTGGCCGCCGGCGCGGGACTGGGCGGCGCGGCGCTGGATCTCGGTCTCGGCGGCGAGCAAATCCGCCAGCCCTTCGGCTTCGGTCAGGTCGATGCGGCCGGAGGCGAGCGCGCGGCGGGTAAATTCGCCCGGCTCGGCGAGGCGGACGCCGGGACGCGCGAAGAGGGCGCGAAGCACCGCCTCGACCACCGCCCGACCACCGTGGCAGTGGAGCTCGACAATCTCCTCACCGGTGACGCTGGCCGGAGCAGGAAAGTGGAGCACCAGTGCGCTGTCGAGGATCCCGCCGGTCGCGGGATCGACGATGCTGCGGAGTCCCGCGTGGCGCGGCGTCGGGAGCGGGCCGGCAAGTGCAGTGGCAGCGGCACAAGCGTCCGGGCCGCTCAGCCGGATAATGGCGATCGCCGCGGGCGGCCGACCGCTCGACAGCGCGACGATGGTCGAGCGTTCGGCCGCCATCAGCCGATCAGCGGCGCGACGTCGTGCCAGCCTTCCCAGATCATCTTGCTCGCGACCCACAGGATCACCGCCAGCCCGACATAAGCGATCCAACGGTAGCGTTCGATGTAGCGAGCGATGAAATTGGCGGCGATACCCATCAGCAGGACCGACAATACCAGCCCGAATACCAGCATCTGCGGGTGATCCTTGGCCGCTCCGGCGACCGCGAGAACGTTGTCGAGGCTCATGCTGACGTCGGCCAGCGCCACGCCCCACGCCGCGGCGGCAAAGCTTTTGGGCGCACGCATCCCGCTATGCTCGTCGCCTTCGATCTCGGGGGATCCGGCCGATTCGTTGGCATGGCGGAGTTCGCGCCACATCTTCCACGCCACCCAGGCCAGCAACAGCCCGCCCGCGAGGATCAATCCGACAATCTGGAGCAATTGCGTCACCACCAGCGCGAAGGCGATGCGCAGTACCAATGCCGCGATCACCCCGATCAGGATGACCTTCTTGCGCTGCGCCCCGGGCAGCCCGGCGGCGAGCGCGCCGACGACAATCGCATTGTCTCCTGCGAGGACGATGTCGATGACTAGAATTTCGAAGAAGGCGGCGATTGCGTCGGGGCTGAACAGCGCGGAAAAATCCATGGCGCCGCCCTAGCCGACTCCCATGACGCTCCTCAACCCCAAGACATGCTCTCCGCCCATCCAGCCTTCATAGATCATGGTCGCGGCGATGTAGAGGATGACCGCCAAACCGATGTAGTTGATCCACGGGAAGCGCTGGATAAGCCGCGCGACATAATTGGCGGCGAGCCCCATGAACAGCACCGATATAGTCAGCCCGATGAACAGCAAAGCGGGGTTCTCGCGCGCGATCGAGGCAACCAGGAGGACATTGTCGAGGCTCATCGAGAGGTCGGCGATAGTGATCTGGATCGCCGCCTGGAGCAGGGTCTTCGAAGCGGGCGGGCCCTCGATCGCGACCGTATCGGGATCGTCGGCCACGGTCACCGCCGCCGGACGCAGTTCGCGAGCCATATTGTAGGCGACCCACAGCAAAAGCAGGCCACCGGCGAATACCAGACCGGTGATTTTGAGCAGTTGGGTGGCGAGGAGGGCGAAGGTGATGAGGAAGACGAGCGCCATGCCGACGCCGAACAGCAAGACCTTCTTGCGGTCTTTCTCCGGCAGGCCCGAAGCGAGGCTTCCCATGATCACGACATTGTCGCCGGCCATGGTCAGGTCGCCGATGATGATCTGACCCAGGCCGGACAAGCCGGCGGGGGTGAAGATGGCGGCGAAATTGAACATTTGAGGCCTTAGCGAATCGTCATTGCGGGCGCAGCGAAGCAATCCAGTGGCTTGCCGGAGCTGGCCGGTTGCTTGTCAGAACTGGATTGCCGCGTCGCGGCGCTCCTCGCACTGACGTTATTGGTTCATCGAGGCGAAGAAGTCCTCGTTCGACTTGGCGTCCTTCATCTTGTCGAGCAGGAACTGCATCGCGTCGATCGTGCCCATCTGCATCAGGATGCGGCGTAGCACCCACATTTTGGAGAGCGTGGCGGGATCGACCAGCAATTCTTCTTTGCGCGTGCCCGATTTGCCGACGTCGAGCGACGGGAAGATGCGCTTGTCGCTGACCTTGCGGTCGAGCACGATTTCGCTGTTGCCGGTGCCCTTGAACTCTTCGAAGATGACCTCGTCCATCTTCGATCCGGTATCGATCAGCGCGGTGGCGATGATCGACAGCGATCCGCCTTCCTCGATATTGCGCGCGGCGCCGAAGAAGCGCTTGGGCCGCTGCAACGCATTGGCATCGACGCCGCCGGTCAGAACCTTGCCCGATGAGGGAACGACGGTGTTGTAGGCGCGGCCCAAGCGGGTGATGGAGTCGAGCAGGATGACGACATCCTTCTTGTGCTCAACCAGCCTTTTGGCCTTCTCGATCACCATTTCCGCGACCTGGACGTGGCGCGATGCCGGCTCGTCGAAGGTCGAGGAGATGACCTCGCCCTTGACCGAGCGCTGCATGTCGGTGACTTCCTCCGGGCGCTCGTCGATCAGCAGCACGATCAGGAACACTTCGGGATGGTTGTCGGTGATCGCGCGGGCAATGTTCTGCAGCAACACGGTCTTGCCGGTGCGCGGCGGAGCGACGATCAAAGCGCGCTGGCCCTTGCCCTGGGGAGAGACAATATCGATGACGCGCGCCGACTTGTCCTTCTGGGTCGGGTCCGCGCTGTCCAGCGTCAGCTTGCTGTCGGGATAGAGCGGCGTGAGGTTGTCGAAGTTGACGCGATGACGAACCGCGTCGGGTTCGTCGAAATTGATCTGGGTGATGCGCGTCAGAGCGAAATAGCGCTCGCCATCCTTGGGACCGCGGATCTCGCCCTCGCAGGTGTCGCCGGTGCGAAGCCCGAACTTGCGGACAAGGTTGGGCGCGACATAAATGTCGTCTGGGCCGGCGAGGTAATTGGCTTCGGGACTGCGCAGAAAGCCGAAGCCGTCGTTGAGAACCTCGATCGTCCCCATCCCCATGATCTCGGCGCCGCTTTCGGCGCGGACCTTGAGGATTCCGAACATCAAATCCTGCTTTCGCAGGGTGGACGCGCCTTCGATCCCCATCTCCTCGGCCATCGCGACCAACTCAACGGGGGATTTCTGTTTGAGGTCTTTGAGGTGCATCGATGCTCTCGAACGAAAGGAAAAGAAGTTCACGCGCGGCAGGACGCCGGGGACAGGACGGCAAGGATGCAGCGTGAAACGTGCAGCCGTCTTGGCTGAGCGCTTAG
>JBDSMA010000026.1:0-2072 GCA_039916085.1 Sphingomicrobium sp. | reverse complement strand
ACCGCCGCGAATGTTCACAATGTTCGCACTCGTGGAGCGTTCGGCGCGGCTGCTCGCCGACACGGAAAGGGAAGGGACAAGTGTGTTTCGACTCATGGGCTCGACGCTATGCCAATGCGAGGCCTGTAGGACAGCTTTTTAGCGATTGCCCCGGAAAGGCCGGCCGTTAGGGTAAGCGGATGCCCGGGCCTCTTTCAGGACTGACGATCATCGAGCTTGCCGGGCTCGGGCCGGGGCCGTTCGCGGCGATGATGCTGGCCGATCACGGCGCCGAGGTCATCCGGGTTGAGCGGGCGGGGATGATCGGGGTGCCGAACGATCCGCTGCTGCGCGGGCGGCGCTCGATCTCACTCGACCTCAAGCGCGAGGAATGTCGCGCGGTGGTACGGCGGCTGGCGGCCAAGGCCGACGGGCTGATCGAGGGCTATCGGCCGGGCGTGATGGAGCGGCTCGGACTCGGCCCTGAGGCGCTGATCGCGGCCAACCCGAAGCTGGTCTATGGCCGGGTCACCGGCTGGGGCCAGCACGGGCCGCTGGCGCAGGAGGCCGGGCACGACATCAATTACATCGCGCTGACCGGCCTGCTTCATGGCATCGGGCCCAAGGAGCGGCCGGTGGCGCCGGTGAATTACCTTGGAGATTATGCCGGCGGGGGGATGATGCTGGCGTTCGGCATGGTCGCGGCCCTGCTCGCCGTGCAGCGCGGCGGCGCGGGCCAGGTGATCGACGCCGCCATGACCGACGGCGCGGCGCTGATCGGCGCGCTAACCTTCGGTATGCGGGCGGCGGGCGCATGGCGCGACGAGCGCGAATCGAACCTGCTCGACGGGGGCGATCCGGCCTATGGAATCTATCGTTGCGCTGACGGGAAGTTTATCGCCGTCGGCGCGATCGAGCCGCAATTCCGCGCCAGCCTGTTCAAGGGCCTCGCGCTGCCCTTGGAGTCGAGCCACGAGCAGGTGGCGGCGGTGTTCGCGACGCGCGGGCGCGATGCGTGGGCGGCTCATTTCGCCGGCACAGATGCATGCGTCGCGCCGGTGCTCGACCTTGGCGAGGCATTGGTCCACCCGCACGCCATCGCGCGGCAGAGCTTTCTCGACATCGACGGGGTGTTCCAGCCGGCGCCGGCCCCGCGCTATTCGGACGCGGTGCTCGACCGGCCGCTGCCGCCGCGGCGCGAGGGGCAGGACGGAGCGGCGATCCTGGCCGAGCTGGGCTATGGTACCGACGAGATTGAGGACATCCTGGCATGAACCCGCTGTACAAAACCATGGCGACCAGCGTGTTTGAGCGGATGAGCCTGGCCGCGGCGGAGCATAAAGCGGTCAATCTGGGCCAGGGCTTTCCCGATTTCGGCTGGCCGCCGGAAATCCTCGACGCGGCGGCGCGGGCGCTAACCGAAGCGTCGAACCAATATGCCCCGTCGCGCGGGCTGCCGGCGCTGCGCGAAGCGGTGGCGGCGCATTATGCGCGGCATCATAAGCTTGAGCTTGGCGCCGACGGCGTGTGCGTCACGTCGGGAGCGACCGAGGCGCTGGCGGCGGCGATCCTGGCGGTGGTCGAGCCGGGCGACGAAGTGATCGTCATGACCCCGGCCTATGACGCCTACGCCCCGCTGATCCGCCGTGCTGGCGGCGTGGTGCGCGAAGTGGCACTCCAGCCACCCGGCTGGCGGATCGAGCGAGCGGCGATCGCGGCGGCGGTGACCGCCAGGACCCGCGCGATCATTTTCAACAATCCGCACAACCCGACCGGGCGGCTGTTCGACGCGGACGAACTGGCGGCGGTGGCGGCTGTGGCGCGTGCGCACGACCTGACCGTGATCAGCGACGAGGTGTGGGAGCATCTGCTGATGGACGGACAAAGGTTCGTGCCGCTGGCGTCGCTGCCCGGGATGGCGGAACGGACCTTGAAATGCGGCTCGGCGGGAAAGATTTTCTCGCTAACCGGGTGGAAGATCGGGTGGATTGCCGCGGCGCCGGAATTGGCGAGCCTGGCGGCGCGGGCGCACCAGTTCCTGACCTTCGCCTCGGCGCCGAACCTGCAATCGGCCGTGGCGTTCGGGCTGAACG
>JBDSMA010000025.1:0-13917 GCA_039916085.1 Sphingomicrobium sp. | reverse complement strand
CCGGCCTTATCACCCCGTCGCTCGACGAGATGGTCACCGTCGCCGAGGAAATGGAGCGCGGCGGCTATACCATGCCGTTGCTGATCGGCGGCGCGACAACCAGCCGCGCGCACACTGCCTTGCGCATTGCGCCGGTTTATTCGGGTCCGGTGCTCCATGTCCTCGACGCCAGCCGGGCGGTTGGGGTGGCCAGCGCCCTGGTCAGCGACGGCGGACAGCGGGCCGAATTGATCCACCGCACCGACAATGATTACCGTGCGCTTCGGGAAAGCCGGGCGGGGCGCGGCTCGAACGCTTTGTCGCCACTGACCGAGGCGCGCGCCAACAGCTTCGTTCCCGCCGACAATCAGCCCAGCCCGCGCCCGGCGCATCCCGGCGTTCACAACTTCGATTGCTGGCCACTCGACGACCTGCGCGCCTGCATCGATTGGACGCCGTTCTTCCGCGCGTGGGAGCTGGCCGGCAATTATCCCGCGATCCTCGACGACCCGATCGTCGGCGAAAGCGCCAGCGGCCTGTTCGCCGATGCGCAGGCGATGCTCGACCGGATTGTCGCCGAAGGCTGGCTTACCGCCAAGGCCAGCGTCGGCCTGTGGCCAGTGCGTCGCGAAGGCGATGATGTCGTGGTGCTCGACGACGCGCGCACGCGCCTGCCGTTCCTCCGCCAGCAGGTCCGCAAGCGCGAGGGCCGCGCCAACTTCTGCCTGGCCGACTTCATCATGCCGCGGGAGGAAGATTGGCTGGGTGGGTTCGCGGTCGCGATCCACGGGTTGGAACCGCACCTCGCGCGCTTCGCCGCCGACCATGACGATTACAGCGATATCCTGTTGAAGGCACTTGCCGACCGGTTGGCCGAAGCCTTCGCCGAACGGCTTCATCAACACGTCCGCGGCAATCTATGGGGCTATGCCGCGGGTGAGGCGCTGACCACCGAACAATTGATCCGCGAGGAGTATCGCGGCATCCGCCCGGCGCCCGGATACCCCGCCTGTCCCGACCATAGCCTCAAGCCGGTGCTGATGCGGCTGCTCGGCGAAGGGGCGGACATCCGCCTGACCGAAAGTTTCGCCATGCTTCCGGCGTCGGCGGTCTCGGGCTTCTACTTCGCCCATCCCGAAAGCCAATATTTCGGGGTCGCGCGGATCGGCCAGGACCAGCTCGAGGACTATGCCGAACGCCGCCAGGTCGATATCGAAACCGCCGCCCGCTGGCTCCGCCCCAACCTCGACTAAAGCGGCGGTCCGGGCTAGCGCTCGCCGCACCATGCGCCGCTTGATCGTCCTGCTCCTGATGTTCCTCGCCGCGCCCGCCGCCGCGCAGCTCGCGAACCACGTCAATGCCATCCAGCCCGAACTGGTTGCCGAAGGCCCCGCCATCGCAGGGCAGAAGGTCGAACTCGCGGTCGTCATGCACACCCGCCCCGGCTGGCACGGTTATTGGCTCAACCCGGGCGACGCCGGCCTGCCGATGCGGATCGACTGGCGATTGCCCGGGAGCGCAAGCGTTGGTCCGCTGCGGTACCCGGTGCCGCAGCGGCTGATTGTCGCTGGCCTGATGAACTATGTCTACGAGCGCGACTATGCGCTGCTGACGCGGCTCACGGTCCCGGTGGGGGCCAGCGGGCAACTGACGCTTCGTGCCACCGCTAACTGGCTCGCCTGCACCGACAAGGTGT
Source organism: Sphingomicrobium sp. (assembly GCA_039916085.1). GTDB lineage: Bacteria > Pseudomonadota > Alphaproteobacteria > Sphingomonadales > Sphingomonadaceae > Sphingomicrobium. Next base: position 12,242 of record JBDSMA010000025.1, on the reverse strand, counting down.
GCGTGCCCGAACGCAGTGAACTAGCGTTGGATCTTCCGGTTGGGGGCAGGGTGCCCGCCGATCCGCGGTTCAACGAATGGCGTCGCGCCTTGCCGCGACCGATCGCCGCTGTGGCCCATTTTGCCATCGTCGGCGACCGGCTGCGGATCGCCATTCCGCTACCGTCGAGCGTGACGCTGGGCGAGCCGTACCTGTTCCCGGCCGATGACGGCCCGGTCGACTATGCCGCGCCGCAAACCTTCCGCCGCAAGGGCGACACTTTGGTCGCCGAGATGAAGCGCCGCCGGGGTCAGCCCGCCACATTGTCCGGCGTGCTTGCACTCGGCGACGGCCGCGGGCTGGAATTCCGCGCCGTGCCCGGCCCGGTGCCGAGCGGCGGCGACCCAGTAGGCGCGCTCGGCGCGATGGCGGTGTTGCTGGCAATCCTCGGCGCCCTCCTTGGCGGGCTACTGCTCAACCTCATGCCATGCGTTTTCCCGATCCTCGCACTGAAGGCGCTCCACCTCGCCAAATCTGGCGGTGACCGGCGCGAAGCCAGGAGAGGAGCGATGGCCTATGCCGCGGGCGCGGTGATCGGAACCGGCCTGCTCGGCGCGCTGCTTCTGGCGGTCAGGGCCGGGGGCAGCGCGGCCGGTTGGGCGTTCCAGTTGCAGGACCCGCGGACCACCATCCTGCTCCTCATGCTGGCGACTGCGATCAGCCTCAACCTCGTCCGCGCGTTCGAGCTGCCGGTGCTGGCCGGCGAGCGCCAGCCGCTCGGCAGTTTCGGCACCGGCGCGCTCGCCGCCTTCGTTGCTACGCCCTGCGCCGGGCCGTTCCTTGGGGCCGCGCTAGGCACCGCTTTGCTCCTCCCGGCGCTCGGGTCGGTCGCGGTGTTCGCCGCGCTTGGCCTTGGCCTCGCCTTGCCGTTCGTCCTCATCGCGTTCGTCCCGGCACTCGCCGAGCGCCTGCCGCGGCCCGGCCCGTGGATGGTCCGGCTCCAGCGGTTTCTCGCCGTGCCGATGGCGGCGACCGCGGTCGGCTGCCTGTGGCTGCTTTACCGCCAGGCCGGGCAACCGGCGTTCTTCACCGGGCTGGTCGCGGTTGCCGCGCTGACGCTGCTGTTGGTGTGGGCCGGGTGGCGCCAAAGGCGGGGCGAACCCAATGGCCAGGTTACGCTGGTGGTCGCTGCGCTGCTTGTCGGCGCGGCCGCGGTGCTGGTGCCACAACAGCAAGTATCGGTTTCCCGCGTTCCGCTCGGCGCCGAGGCGTGGAGCGAGGCGGCGGTCGCCCGCCACCGCGCCGCCGGTGACCCGTTGTTCGTCTATTTCACTGCGGACTGGTGCCTGACGTGCAAGGTCAACGAAGCCGCGGCGATCGACCGCGACGCGGTGCGTCAGGCGTTCGGCCGGGCCGGTGTCAAGGTGCTGGTCGGTGACTGGACCAACGGTGACCCGGCAATCACCCGCTTCCTCGAGAGTCGCGGAAGGGCGGGTGTGCCGCTCTATCTGTGGTACGCGCCCGGCGCCGTGGCGCCCGAGGAGTTGCCGCAGATACTCACCCCGGCGATGCTCAGCGCGAGGGCTGCGGCGCTGCCGAAGCGCTAGGCAGCGCCTGCCACACCTTGCGGCCAGCAACCCACGTCTCCAGCACCCTGGTCCGCGCCAGCTCCATCGGTGGTACCTGGCTCGGGTCGCGGTCGACCAGGATGAAGTCAGCGTAATGGCCAGGGTCGAGACTGCCAATCCGGTCCTCGGCGAATCCGGCGTAGGCCGCGCCGCGGGTGAAGCCGGCCAGCGCCTGCTCGAAGCTCAATCTTTCCTCGGGCCGCCAGCCGCCTTCAGGCTGGCCGTCCAGCCCCTGCCGGCTGACCGCCGCCGACAGGCCCGGAAAGGGGTTGGGTGATTCGACCGGGAAGTCAGAGCCGAGCGCCAGCTTCGCGCCGCTGCGGGCGATCGTCTGCCACGCATAGGCCCCAGCCAGCCGCGCCGGGCCCAGTCGCGCCTCGGCCATCGTCCGGTCGCTGGTCTGGTGGGTCGGCTGCATCGACGCGATGATCCCGGTTCTCGCGATCCGCGGAATATCGGCCGGGTCAAGGATTTGGGCATGCTCAATGCGCCAGCGCCGGTCGCCGGTATAAGTCTGCGCCAATTCCTCATAAGCGCCAATGACCTGTGCGTTGGCGGCGTCGCCGATGGCGTGGACCGCGACCTGGAACCCATCCATTGCCGCACGACTGGCAAGATTTTTCAGTTTGGCGTCGTCGATCAGGCTCAGCCCGCGGGTTTGGGGGCTGTCGCTGTACGGCGCTTTGAGCAGCGCCCCGCGTGATCCCAGCGCGCCGTCGGCGAAGAGTTTGATCCCGACCATCCTCAGGCGTCCGTCGTACAGCCATTGCGTCGGATGCGGCCCGGCGATCGACAGCAGGGGCTCGATCCCCAGCGCGTAGCTGATCACCCGCACCTGTAGCCGGCCGGCATCGCCCAACCGCCGCATCGCATTCCAGTCCGCTTCGTCGGTGCCCATGTCGGCCACCGCGGTCAGCCCGTTCGAAAGCAACAGGCGCTGCGCTTCCAGCAAAGCACGGTCGAGCTGGGCCGGGACCAATGGCGGAATTTTCGACGTCACCAGGTCGGTCGCGGCGTCGGTGAACAGTCCGTGCTCGATCCGACCGCCGGGCGGCGCTTTGGTCGAGCCGGTGATCCCGGCTTCCCGCAGCGCGGCCGAATTGCCGACCGCGGCATGCTCGTCGATCCGCTGCAGCCACACCGGCCGATCTGGCACTACGGCGTCGAGGTCTGCGGCGGTCGGCATCCGCCCGTCGCTCCATTGCTCCTGGTTCCAGCCCCGCCCGACGATCCACCGTGGGCTGCCGTTGGCGGCAGCATAGGCCTTCAACCTTTGCTGCAACTCAGCGATCGAGCGGGTACCGCTGACGTCGAGCATGATTGCCGCCTTGCCCAGCGACAGGACATGACCGTGCGCGTCGATCAGCCCCGGCAGCATCACCTTGCCGTGCAGATCGAGCCGGAAATCGACCTGTTTGGGACGCACGTCGCCGCTGGCGAGCAGCCGAACGACCCGACCGTCATTGCCGATCAGCAGGCCCGTGAAGCGCTGCAAATGTCCAACCGCGTCGACCTGCACGCCGTTAACGTTGTCGATCAGGGTGTCGGCCTGGGCCGGCGAGATGACGGCGAAAAGCAGCGCGGCAAGCGCCAGTGTGTGTCTACGCATGGGCCGAGCGCATAGCATTGTTTGCTCGCCGCGGAAGAGCTAGGCCGCTCGTCCATGACTATCGCGCCAACGCTTGCCGATATCCAGGCCGCCGCCGCTCGTATCAAGGGCGCGGTGGTTCATACTCCCACGCTTCTCAGCCGCACCTTGTCCGGCCTCGTAGGCGCCGAATTGTGGCTCAAGTTCGAGAATTTGCAGTTCACCGCCGCCTACAAGGAACGCGGTGCCTTGAACAAATTGCTCCAGCTGACCGACGACGAGCGTCGCCGCGGCGTCGTCGCCGCCTCGGCCGGCAACCATGCTCAGGCTGTCGCCTATCACGGCAAAAGGCTCGGCATTCCGGTGACCATCGTCATGCCGATATCGACGCCGATGATGAAAGTCAGCCAGACCGAAGGGCACGGCGCCGACGTCGTGCTGTTCGGCGAGCGGTTCGACGACGCTTATGCGCGCGCCAGGGAGCTGGAAGCCGAACGCGACTTGGTCTTCGTCCACCCGTTCGACGATCCGGCGATCATCGCCGGGCAGGGAACGATCGCGCTTGAAATGCTCGAGGCCGCGCCCGACCTCGACGTGCTGGTCATACCGATCGGTGGCGGGGGCCTGATTTCGGGGATCGCCACCGCGGCCAAGGCGCTTAAGCCCGGAATCGAGATCGTCGGGATCGAGGCCGACCTCTACCCGGCGATGAAGAACGTCCTCGACGGCGGCACTCGCGCCATCGGCGGCGACACGCTGGCCGAGGGCATCGCGGTCAAGGAGCCGGGCGAGCTGACCCGGCGGATCATCGCCGACCTGGTCGATCGGATCGATCTGGTCGCCGAGCGCGAAATAGAACATGCCGTCGCGCTCCTGGTCGGGATCGAGAAGACTGTTGTCGAGGGCGCCGGCGCGGCCGGCCTCGCGGCCATCCTGGGAAACCCCGAGCGGTACCGCGACCGCAAGGTCGGCACCGTGCTGTGCGGCGGCAATATCGACACCCACTTGCTGGCCAACGTGCTGGTCCGGGAACTGGTCCGGTGCGGGCGCATCGCCCGCCTCAGGATCGCCGCCTCGGACCAGCCGGGCGCGCTGTCCGCGATCACCGCCAAGTTCCACGAATGCGGGGTCAACATCATCGAGGTCATTCACCACCGAATCTTCACCCGCCTGCCGGCCAAGGACACGGTGATCGAGGTCGAATGCGAGGCCCGCGACGCCGAGGCGATCGAGCGACTCATCGGCCGGCTCGAGGCCGCCGGATTCGATGTCGAGCGGGCCGAGCTCGACTAACCCGTTTCAGCGCCGATCCCGCCGGCTTTTTAATCTTGTGCTGGCCCGCGTTGGGACAGTCGCCGGATTAACCCTCTTTTCGCTGCTCCAAACTCTTTCCTTCGGCGTTTACCGGTCGCATAAAGGGTTTCGTAACCAGTTTGAAAAGGCCGCCTGGGTTGAGCGCACCATTCCGCTTTCCGAAGTTCTTCGTCACCAATCCGGCGCCTTGCCCCTATCTGCCGGGCAAGATCGAGCGGAAGGTGTTCACGGAGCTTAACGGGCGCAACGCGGGCGAGCTCAACGAGGCGCTCGGGCGGATCGGGTTCCGCCGCTCGCAATCGGTCGCCTACCGGCCTTCGTGCATCGACTGCACCGCCTGCGTCTCGGTTCGCGTCCTCGCCGACCAGTTCGAAGCCAGCGCCAGCCAGCGCAAGCTTTTCCGGCGCCACGCCGATCTCGACGTCTCGGCGTGCAAGCCGTGGTCGACCGAGGAGCAATATGAGCTTCTCCGCCGCTACCTCGGCAACCGCCACCCCGGCGGCGGCATGATCGAGATGGACGAGAACGATTTCGCCGACATGATCGAGCAGACCCCGGTTCGCTCCTACGTCATCGAATATCGCGAGCCGTCGATCGACGGCCGCCCCGGCAAGCTGGTCGGGGCGTGTCTCAGCGATCAGCAGGCCGACGGTCTCAGCATGATCTACAGCTTTTTCGATGTCGGCCCTGACGCGCGCAAGGGGCTCGGCACGTTCATCATCCTCGATCACATCACCCGCGCGTCGCGCGCCGGCCTGCCGTTCGTCTATCTCGGCTATTGGGTCGAAGGCTCTGGGCGCATGGCCTACAAGACCAACTTCAAACCCATGGAACGCCTCGGCCGCGACGGCTGGCGCAGGCTCGATGCCCCCGCCGAAATTCACGAGCCGATCGACCAGCCGCTCCCGACCCGCGCCCCCCGCCGGATTCTCGTCGACGCTTGATCAGCTTGGCGGGTGGAATTTGCGATCGGCAGCCCATCCCTCGCCCCTGTCCGCTTTCGACCCAAATCGGACATTAGCAACCACCGAGATTCCACCGTTACTCCGCCAAGCGGCGTTGGCATTATCAAATCGTGGATGTGGCTCCCACTACCTGCAATCACGCGAACGCGAGGCTCCGGCGCCGCGGCATTCGCATTGGTCATGCCATTCGGGTCAAAGTCTGTGTCCCAAGCCACACAAACGGATTAATAGCCTTGGTCACGGCCCGCAAACTGTTACGGTGCAGAGCGCATCAATTTCACGCTGGCCGCTGACCGAAGAAAGAACGTACCGAAAGATGGTCTTCTGGGCGACCGAGGAGAAAGGACCCAAGGCAAAGAGCCAACACGGAGTGCTCTAGCGACCCGCCGAAGTACTGCCAAAGTGGCGCGTTGGAGCCGGGGTAGTTTGCGGAAAATAGAAGCACAAGCAGATAGATGATGCCGCTGGCGCTTGCAGCCTTGACCAGGAATCCGAACACCAGAGATAGGCCTATCGCCAATTCACCGTAAGCTACGAGAAACGCTATGCCTGTTCCATGAGGCAACACGAAGTCGCGAAGTACAGCGCGCATGAATGGATACGCCCCGTCTGAAATGAAGCGATTTATCCAGAATTGGAAGCCTCCACCGAGGGTGAACTCCGTGCCGAAAACTTTGTACTGGGCGAAGATGAGAAAGAGTGCGCCAACACATACCCGGAGGTAGGCGATGGCCTTGGTGTTAGCGTTCGTCGCTGGGTCAGGCACAAGCATGGATGTCTGCCTCTTGGCTTAAGTCCGATAGGGTGAAGAACAGGGATTATCGACGAGAACGCGCGCGTGAAACTCAATTTTCCGTAGGGCTGTCATTCATTTCCGATCGCTAACTTATTCAATGCCCGCTTTCCACCCAATGCGGACATTGGGTGCGCACCGAGTTGAAGGCGCCACGTTGTCCGCGTAGCGAGAACGGGTGAAGCCAAAACTCGCCACAACGCTGAAAGATTATTCGTGGCGCCTGTTCCTAGGCGATACGGTGGCGGGGATTACTGTGGCGCTCGTCGCCTTGCCGCTGAGCATCGCCATTGCGATCGCCTCGGGTGCCACGCCCGAAGCGGGCGTCGTCACTGCAATCATCGGCGGTTTCATCATTTCTCTGCTGGGCGGAAGCAAAGTCCAGATCGGTGGCCCCACCGGCGCGTTCATCGTCGTCGTGGCGGGCGTCATCGCGCAGTATGGCTACGATGGACTTCTACTCGCCACTCTCTTGGCAGGGGGGATCCTCGTCCTTGCCGCGCTGGTGAAGGCCGGTCGCTTCATCGCACTTGTGCCGGAACCGGTGATCGAAGGCTTCACGGTGGGCATCGCCCTCATCATCGGGGTCAGCCAGCTAAAGGACCTACTCGGGCTTTCCGCCCGCGTGCCGGCCGATCTGGTGCATGGCTTGCCTGCTCTCTGGGCTGCTCGCACTCAACTGAACCTGACCGCACTCGGGTTGGGCGTCAGTTCGATTGCCGGCATCGCGCTGCTCCGACGCCGGTTTCCACGATTTCCTGGCTCGCTCCTTGTCATCGGCATCGCGTCGGCCGTGGTCGCATGGTCCGCGCTGCCGGTGGACACGATTTTCTCCCGCTTCGGAGACCTTCCCTCTGGGCTGCCCGCCCCATCTGTGCCTCATCTCAGCATCGCGAAGATTAGCGAGCTTCTGCCGTCGGCGTTCCTCATCGCCTTCCTTGCCGCCGTGGAGTCGCTGCTTTCGGCCATAGTCGCGGACCGCATGATCAGCAGCAGCCATCGCTCCGGCGCGGAGCTGCTCGCGCAAGGCGCGGCGAACATTGTCTCTCCCATGTTCGGAGGGCTTCCCGTCACCGGAGCCATCGCAAGGACCGCGACAAACGTCCGCGCCGGAGGGCGGACCCCAGTCGCCGGTATCGTGCATGCGGTCACGATCCTGCTCGTTGTGCTCATTGCCTCCTCTCTTGCGGGCTATCTCGCAATGCCGGCCCTGGCCGCCCTGCTGGTGGTCACGGCATGGCTGATGAGCGAGCCGCGCCGCTGGTCCGAGCGCATGAACCTGCCCAAGGGCGAGCGAGCGCTGTTTTTCATGACGATGGCCCTTACAATCTTCAGCAATCTGACGATTGCGATCGCCGTTGGGACCGGAGCCGGCCTCGCCCTCCGCTTGATCCGCAAAGATGTCGAGCCGGCGGAATGGTCCCCGACCGACCGCTCTAAGCTTTAGCGAATGTCCGCTTTCCACCCAAACCGGACGCTAGCGCCGCACCACCCGAAAATCCTGTCCTACAGGCAACCAATTATGCCATGCCCGAGTCGGCTGTTTCTCATTGCTGGTCGATCGCACGCGGCGGCGGCAAACCGCGCTGCCGCAAACTTGCTCGTCACCGCGAACATTGTGAACATTCGCGCCAGGAAAAACGGCGGAGCATCGCTGCCCCGCCGTTCCTTGCCCCCAGTGGAATTGGTTAGGCGACCGCGGCTTCCGGCGCCGTGTCGGACTCGATGTCGCGCAGCACATAGCCGCGGCCCCACACCGTCTCGATATAATTTTCGCCGCCGCACGCCAGGCTCAGTTTCTTCCTGAGCTTGCAGATGAACACGTCGATGATCTTGAGCTCCGGCTCGTCCATCCCGCCGTACAAATGGTTGAGGAACATTTCCTTGGTCAGCGTTGTGGCCTTGCGCAGCGAAAGCAGCTCGAGCATCGCATATTCCTTGCCGGTCAGGTGGACCCGGCTGCCGTCGACTTCGACCGTCTTGGCGTCGAGGTTGACCGCCAGCTTGCCGGTGCGGATGACCGATTGGCTGTGGCCCTTCGAACGGCGGACGATGGCGTGGATGCGGGCGACGAGTTCGTCGCGGTGGAATGGTTTGGTGACATAATCGTCGGCGCCGAAGCCCAGCGCGCGGACCTTGCTGTCCATCTCGTTGAGGCCGGACAGGATGAGAACCGGGGTGCCAACCTTGGCGGTGCGCAATTTCTTGAGCACGTCGTAACCGTGCATGTCGGGCAGGTTGAGGTCGAGCAGGATGATGTCGTAATCATACAGCTTGCCCAGATCGAGGCCTTCTTCGCCAAGGTCGGTCGTGTAGACGTTGAACCCCTCGGTGCCGAGCATCAGCTCGATGCTCTTGGCGATGGTCGCCTCGTCTTCGATCAGCAGAACCCGCATCATCTCTACCCCTGTTAGGCCCCCGGCGATCGGCATTTGTTGCGCGATCTTAACAACGTCTAAGCGTCCATTAACCATGCCATGTCTGAAGGCAAAAGGTTAATAAGGAGTGAAGCGGGCCAATGCGGCGGAGGCGTTGCGCGCGGGCATCACTCGGTTAATAGGCGGCCGACGCGGCCGGGGACGAGAAGTGACACTTGAAGACTATATCCTGTTCATCGACGGCGAGGCGATCGTCATCGACAAGCCCGCTGGCCTGGCGGTCGATGCACCGCGCGCCGGTGGTGACAGTATCGAGGCGCGGATCGGCCAGTTGACCCTGGGTTTTGCCCGCCCGCCGGTCGCCATGCATCGGCTCGACCGCGATACGTCGGGCTGTCTGTTGTTCGCGCGCAACCCCAAGGCACGGGCTAGATTCCAGCAGGCATTCGAATCCGGAACGGTTCAGAAATCCTATCTCGCGGTGGTCGATGGCCCGACTCCCGGCGACGCTGGCGAGATTCGCCTGCCGCTGGCCAAGACGTCGAGCGCGGCGCGCGGCTGGCGGATGGTGGTCGATGACGGCGGCAAGGCGGCGGTGACGCACTGGCGCCGGCTGGCCGAAGCGGATGGCCAGAGCCTGGTCGAGTTCAGGCCCGAGACCGGCCGCACTCATCAGATCCGCGTTCACGCCGCGCGCGGCCTCGGCGCGGCGATTGTCGGCGATCCGATTTATGCGCGCGCCGACGATGACGAGGAGCCGGGCGCGATGGTCCTGCCCGACAGCGGTATGCTGCTCCACGCCTGGCGGCTCAAGCTGCCGCGCGATCCCAGGGAGCCGATCGACGTCACCGCTCCCATCCCCGAACGCTTCGGCCGCTGGCTCGACCATGTCGACGCGGCCTGAGAATCCGCCAATTCCCGAGGACGCGCTGAGCGAGCGCTTCCTCGCCGCGACCGGCCCGGGAGGGCAGAACGTCAACAAGGTCGCGACCGCCTGCCAGCTGCGCTGCGACGTGTTCCGCCTTGGCCTGCCGCCTCACGTTTATGCCAAGCTGAAACGCCTCGCGGGATCCAAGATGACCAGCGGTGGCGAGCTGATCATCACCGCGCGCCGCTATCGCAGCCAGGAGGCCAACCGCGACGATGCACGCGGACGGCTGGCGAAATTGCTCGCCGAAGCCCATATTGTCGAAGTTCGGCGCCGGCCGACCCGCCCGAGCCGCGCTGCCAAGGACAGAAGGGTCGACGAAAAGAAGGGCCGGGGCGCGATCAAGCAGGGCCGCGGGAAGGTGAGCTGGGACTGATGTACGACTTCAAGATCGCCGCCGCCAACAAGGCCACGCTGTACCGCGACCTCGCCGCCGCGCTCGACGCGCTGGTGGCCGGCGAGCCCGATCCGATCGCCAACATGGCCAACGCCGCGGCGCTGATCTGGGAAACGCTGCCCGACATCAATTGGGCCGGTTTCTACCGCAATGTCGGCGGTGAGCTGGTGGTTGGGCCGTTTCAGGGCCGCCCGGCGTGCATCCGCATCAAGTTCGGCGAAGGTGTGTGCGGCGTGGCGGCGGCCACTCTTCAGCTCCAACGGGTTGACGACGTTCACGCCTTCCCCGGCCATATCGCCTGCGATTCGGCCTCGAACAGCGAGATCGTCGTGCCCATTGTCGGCGCGGACGGGACGCTCATCGCCGTGCTCGACATCGACAGCCCGGACCACGCCCGGTTCGACGCCGACGACGAGGCGGGATGCATCCGGCTGGGTGAGATCCTCGCCCGCGCTTTAGCTTAATTGCTCCAACTGCTCCTCGGTCAGCGAGCCGGGGACGATCATCACCGGGCAGGGGAGCTTGCCCGCGTCATTGCCCGTAAAATCGGCCACCAACGGTCCCGGATGGCCCGATGCGGCGGCGCCGAGCACTAGCGCGGCGATGTCGGCGCGAGTGCCGATATAAGCGCGAACCACGCTCACCGGGTCGCCCTCGCGGACGACAATTTCGGGGGTGATTCCGGCGGCGTCGATAATCTCGCCAACAGAAGCGGTGACGCTGGCGGCGATGCGCAGGCGCTGTTCCTCCTCGATCGCCGCCTGGACTCCGCCCCACTGGACGAAGTCCTGTGGCTGGACCACCGCGAGCACCTCGATCGAGCCACCGGTCTTGGCCGCCCGCCGCGAGGCGAAGCGCAAAGCGGTGCGCGCCTCGGCGCTGTCGTCGATCACCACCAGATAGGTGCGTGCCATATCGTCCCCCGCGTCAGCCGATGAGGCTGCGGCAAAGCCGGTCGCCATGCAAGCACGGCGTTTCGGCCTTGACCCCATAGCCTGGTTTGGCGTTTGTGCCCGGCAACCCCGATCGTTGGAAAGTGCCCATGCCGCTCGAACTCAAGATGCCCGCTTTGTCGCCGACGATGGAGGAGGGCACCCTCGCCAAATGGCTGGTCAAGGAAGGCGACGTCGTCAAATCTGGCGACCTGCTGGCCGAGATCGAAACCGACAAGGCGACGATGGAGTTCGAAGCGGTCGACGAGGGGACGATCACGAAAATTCTCGTCCCCGACGGCAGCGACGGGGTCAAGGTCGGCACGGTGATCGCGCTGATGGGTGGCGAAGGTGAGGATGCGTCTCTCCCTCCCCCCTCTGCGGGGGAGGGACAGGCTGGCAAAGCTAGCCAGGGAGAGGGGGCTGCGCCAATGCCAGCGGCCCCGGAGAAGGGCGGCGGCGAGACTCCGCCAGCGCCTCCGGCTGCTGCTGCCTCCCCTCTCCCCGCTCAGGCTGCGCCTGAGTCGCCCTCTCCCGCCGAGGGGAGAGGGGCAGGGGAACGCGTCAAGGCAAGTCCGCTCGCCCGCCGTCTGGCCGAAGCGCAGGGGATTGATCTCGCCTCATTGACTGGCAGTGGCCCCGGGGGCCGCATCATTCGCGCCGACTTGGGCAATAAAGCGGGCGGCATGAAAGCGGTGGCTGCGCCGTCCGCGCCGGTCGAGCCCGGCGATATCCCGCACGAAATCGTCAAGCTTTCGAACATGCGCAAGACCATCGCGCGCCGCCTGACCGAATCGAAGCAGCAGGTGCCGCACATCTATCTGACGGTCGACATCCGCCTCGACGCTTTGCTCAAGCTGCGCGGCGAGTTGAACGCCAGCCTTGCCGCGCGGAACATCAAGCTCAGCGTCAACGACATGCTGATCAAGGCGCTCGGCCTGGCGCTCGTTCAGGTCCCCGAATGCAACGTCAGCTTCGCCGACGACACGCTGATCAAATATTCGCGAGCAGACATTTCGGTGGCCGTTAGCATCCCCGGCGGGCTGATCACCCCGATCGTCACGCACGCCGACGACAAGTCGCTATCGAAAATATCGGCCGAGATGCACGACCTCGCAGGCCGCGCCAAGGACGGCAAACTCGCTCCCGAAGAGTATCAGGGCGGCACCGCCAGCATCTCCAACATGGGCATGTACGGCATCAAGCAGTTCGACGCGGTCATCAACCCGCCGCAGGGCATGATTATGGCGATCGGCGCGGGCGAAAAGCGCCCCTATGTCATCGACGATTCCTTGCGGATCGCCACCGTCATGTCCGCCACCGGCAGCTTCGACCACCGC
>JBDSMA010000024.1:0-4376 GCA_039916085.1 Sphingomicrobium sp. | reverse complement strand
GCCGCGGCCATTCGGGTGTTCGTCGCGAGGTGATCAACGCATTGCAGGCGCTGCTCGATGCCGACGCGATGCCGTTGATCCCGTCGCAGGGGTCGGTCGGTGCGTCGGGCGATCTCGCCCCGCTCGCACATATGGTCGCGGCGCTGATGGGCGAGGGCCGCATCGATCTTGCCGGCGAGGTGCTCCCCGCCGCCGACGCGCTCCAGCGCATGGGCCGCAATCCCTTGGTTCTCGCCCCCAAAGAAGGCCTCGCTCTCATCAACGGCACCCAGGCGTCGACCGCCATCGCCTTGGACGCCTTGTTCCTTGGGCAGCGCGTCTTCTCGGCCGCGCTCGCCGCCGGCGCCATGTCGGTCGATGCGCTAAAAGGCAGCTGCGCCCCGTTCGACGCGCGCATCCACGCCCTGCGCGGTCAGCCTGGCCAGATCGAGGTCGCGCGGCGCATCCGCACCCTGCTCGATGGCAGCGACATCGTCACCAGCCACCATGACTGCGACCGGGTGCAGGACCCCTACAGCTTCCGCTGCCAGCCGCAGGTGATGGGCGCCGCGCTCGATCTCCTGACCAACGCCGCGCGGACGCTCGAGATCGAGGCCAACGCCGTGACCGACAACCCGATCCTGTTCCCGGGAACCGACGAAGTCATCTCCGGCGGCAATTTCCATGCGCAGCCGGTCGCCTTCGCCGCCGACATCATCGCGATGGCGCTATGCGAGGTCGGCTCGCTGTCCGAGCGCCGCACGTCGGTGCTGGTCGATCCCAACATGAGCCGCCTGCCGGCCTTCCTGACCGATGATGGCGGCCTCAATTCGGGGTTGATGATCCCGCAGGTCACGGCGGCCGCGCTGGTCAGCGAGAACAAGAGCCTCGCCTTCCCCGCCAGCGTCGATTCAATTCCCACTTCGGCCGGACAGGAGGACCATGTCTCGATGGCCCCGATCGCCGCGCGCAAGGCGGTGACCATCGCCCGCAACGCCGCGGGTGTCGTCGCGATCGAGCTGATCGCCGCGGCGCAGGGCGTCGATTATCACTCGCCGGTCGTGACGTCGCCGGCGCTCCAGGCAGTCCACTCCCGGGTCCGCGCGCTGTCGCCGCACCTCGAAACAGACCGCTATTGGGCCGATGAAATGGCCGCGCTCCAGGCCGCCGTGCTCGCCGGCGAGATCGGCGCCTAGGGCCGCTTGCCTGCGACCCGGGTCCAGACCTGGGTCTTGCACACCAGCCCGCCCATGCCGCAGCCCGTGACCTCGATCGCGCGGCGACCGGATAGGCGCAATGTCGCCTCGGCGGTCTGGCGGATGTCGGGAATGATCAGCGTGCCTTGCCATCCGCCGTCGCCGTCGGCGCGAAAGTCCCGCATCAGCATGGTTCCGATCAGCCGCTGGCCGCTGCCGGCCAGCGCGTCGGCCTGAGCTTTGGCCGATGCCGCGGTTACCCGTCCGCACCACGCGCCACCGCCGCACGCCGCGATGCGCACGGTGACATTATGCCTGGGGTTGGTCCACGTCCCGGCTGGTGACCGGCCTGGCTCGCCCGCCATGGCGGGCGCGGCAGCGGCGAGGATCAGCGAAAAAGGACGCAAACAGCGGGACATGGTCGTTCAACGGCCGACGCCGCCAATCGCTCCGCGAGTGCAAGCTCAGGTGGCGGTGCGGCCTTTCTCGCCCCACAAGGCATAGCCCAGCCCGAGCACCACAGCGGCTCCTATGCCGGTTGCGGCATGTTTGAAATCGCCAATGAGCATCGCCACCAGCAGCGTCAGGTTAAGCATTAGGCCGATTACCGCGGGAAGTGGGAAGAGCGGCATCTTGAAAGGCCGTGGCAAGTCGGGCTCGTGCAGACGAAGCATGATCGCGGCCAGATCGACCGCGGCGATCATGGCCACGGTCAGCGGCACCGTGACTGCGATCAACGTCTCATAGGTTCCGCTCGCCGCCAGCAGCGCGGCCGCCGCCGCCGCAATGCTCAGCGCGATCCGCGGCGTGCCGCCGGGCGCGACACTGGCCAGAGCGGCGGGAAGCACGCCATCGCGCGCCATGCCATAGCCGATGCGGCTAACCAGCATCAGGACCAGGTTGGTCAGGGCGACGACCGAAAAGATTGCAAGCCCCGTCATTAACGATCCGCTGGCCGGACCGAACACGCGCGCAGCCGCGTCGGCGGCGGGGAGCTCGGACGCCGCCATTTCCGCTGGCGACAGGACATGAAGCATCGCCGCGTTGACCGCGACGTATAGCACCCCGACCGTGATGATACCGCCGAAAGTTGCGCGGGCCAGATTGCGGTCGGCGTCGACGATCTCTTCGTTGAAGTAGCTGGATGACCACCAGCCGCCATAGGTATTGAGCACGGCGCGCATCGCTACCAGCAAGCCGGCCACGCCGACGCTCGCCGGTATCGCGCTCGGCGCGGCCGCGGCCGTCGGCGCGCTGCCACGATAGAGCATCAGCGCGGCAATCAGCACGATCAGCACTACACCCTTGATCGCGCTGAACAGGGTCTGGCTTGCGCCGCTCACCTTTGTCCCGGTCCAGTTGACGGCCCAGCAAGCAGCAATGAGTGCGGTTGACAGGATTCCGATTGGCAGCCCTGACCCGATGCCCAGCCGCTGCACATATTCCCCGAACACCACCGACAGGAAGGCGGTGACCATGATCCACAGCAGGAAGTCGGCCCAGCCGGTTACCGTCCCAACGACCCGGCCCAGCGCACGGCTGGTGAACACATAGGGCCCGCCGGCCCGTTGCACCGACGCGCTCAACTCGACCATCGCGCAGGCGTCGATCAGCACCAATATGCCGCCGAGCATCCACAGCAATAACATCGTCCCGGGATGCGGGACGGCACCCGCGACAAGTCCCGGCGCGCGGAAGATGCCTTGGCCGACCACCCCGCCGACGACGACCGCCAGCCCAAAAGCGAGGCCGAGGATTCGAAGTAGGCCGCCTGCGGGCGATCGGTGTGACGTTGACATTGCTGGTGCCCCCTGTTGGCGCGGCCCATCAATCACGGACGGCAAGTGGGCGCAAGCCCGCCGCGAGGGTCTAGCGCACCCGGCTCCAGCGCTGTTCCTTGCAGATCAGTCCGCCGAACGCGCAGCCCTTGATCGACAGCATATTGGCGCTCAGCGGGCGGATCTGGCCGCCGGCATGGACATTGTGCTTGGGCAGGAAGATCCGTCCTTTCCAGCCGCCGCGCCCGTCGGGAGTGAAGCCGGTCATCAGCCGCGTGCCGATGAGGTTGGGCGTTCCGCCGCGCTGCGCGTCGCGGCGCGCCTTGGGCGAGGCCTCGACCACGGTCCCGCAATAAGCGTTGCCGCATTGCGCGACCTCGACCGTGACGCTGTCCCTGGGGTTGGACCAGCGGCCCTCGATTGGCGCCCCGGCGTGGGCTGTGGCGGGCAGGGCGGCAGCCGCGAAGATAGCAATTAACTGTTTCATTTGACCGCTCTAGCTTCAGTTTATGGCGAGAATGGAGCGCTCAGCTTGCGGTTGGATGAACAAAATTCAATGAAAATCGCGCGACTTGGGGACGATCACCGCGTCCCGCGGTTGCCCGTGCGTCGGCGCGCGCATTGCCCCCGCTCCGTCGCTTGCGCTGAGCGTCGATGGCAAGGCATCCGCGCTCAACAGCCGCAACATCGCCGTGTCGTCCTCCAGCGTCCGGGCGATGACATGGACGATATTGGTCGAAGGTCCGGACCGGTCGGGGGCATCCGGTGGCGCCTCGTCATGCTGGACCATGCCGTGGACGGTCATCAGCCGCGCCCCCATCACGACGCTTCTCTGCGCCGCGAAGGCGTCGGGCCACACCACGAGATTGGCGATTCCGGTCTCGTCCTCAAGGGTGATGAAGCACACCCCCTTGGCGCTGCCCGGCCGCTGGCGGATCAGCACCAGCCCGGCCAGGCTCACCCGCCGGCCGTAGCGCAGCGACCGCAACTCGCTTGCGGTGACGAACCCGCGGCCGGCATAATGGTCGCGCAGGAAGGTCATCGGATGCGCCTTGAGGCTCAGTCGCACCGTCTGGTAATCGCTCACCACATGCTCGCTCAGCGGCATCGCCGGAAGTCGCACCTGCTCGGTCTCCCACCCCTCGTCGCGAGCTTGCGCGGCGGCGAACAGCGGCAGGTCGGGCGCCTGTTTGAGCGCCCGCGAATCCCACAGCGCCTGCCGCCGGTCGAGCTTCATCGAGCGGAACGCATCGGCCTCGGCTAGCCGCTCGACCGTGGCGACACTGGCGCCGGAGCGGCGGCGAACCTCCTCGACGCTGGCGTAAGGCATGTCCCCCCGCGCCCCAACGATCCGCGTCGCGGTATCGAGCCTGAGCCCCTCGATTTGGCGCAGGCCAAGGCGGAGCACCAAGCCCCCCCTCCC
>JBDSMA010000023.1:0-5954 GCA_039916085.1 Sphingomicrobium sp. | reverse complement strand
CGCCGTGCTAAGCAATGCCTCGACCGGTTTTTTCCGGCCGATCGCGCGGCCCGACGGGAAGTTGCTGGTCTATGAATATACCGGCGCGGGCATGACCCCATCGCTGATCACTACGAAGGAGCGCGACGACCTCGGGACGATCGAGTTCCTGGGAACGAAAGTAGTCACCGCCCACCCCGAGCTCAAGACCTGGGGCGTCGGCTCGCCGGCCAAGATCGACCTCGACAGACTGGTCACCGAGCGCGGCAAGTACCGGCCGGGCAAGCGGATGAAACTGGCCGCGACCTATCCGGTGATCGAAGGCTACCAAGGCTCGCCGGCGGCGGGTTATTATTTCCACTTCGAAGACCCGATGCAATTCCGCCAGCTGAGCGCGACGTTTAGCGTGTCGCCGTTCGGCCATATGCGGACCCGCGACCGGCTCCATGCCGACGTCGAATATAAGACGCTCGACTGGAAATTCCGTTATTGGCACAACGACGCCGACATTTACGATCTGGCCGGGCCGATCAAGCGCAGCCGCAAGGGCGACGCGGTCATCGTCAGCTACAACAAAACCAAAATCTACGATCCCCCGCGGCAACTCGATATCTTCGCCAGCGTCGCCGGCTATTTCGGGCTCGAGCAGCTGCCAGCGGCACAGAACATTCTCAGCCCGCGCAACATCCTGTCGAGCGAGTTCGGCGCGAAATACACTAACACGGTCAAGTCATTGGGCGGGGTCGATCATGAAAAGGGCTTTGCCGCGCGATTGATCGGTGGCGCCGACGAGGCCGAGGGCAAGGTCTATCCGCACCTGACGGGCGGAGTCGACTATGGCATGCCGCTTCCGCTCCACAACAGCTCGGCGTGGATCTACGCGCATGGCGGAATCGTCGGCGGCGATGCGACCAGCCCGCTCGGCGCCTTCTACTTCGGCTCATTCCGCAACAACTATGTCGATAACCGGCCCGAAAAACGCTACCGCGAGCTCGAAAGCTTCCCCGGCTTCGACATCGACCAGATCGCTTCGCGAAAGTTCGCCAAGGTAACCGGGGAAATCAACCTGCCGCCGTTGCGTTTCGCCGAAATCGGCACGCCGGCATTCTACCTTAGCTATGCGCGGCCGGCACTGTTTGCGGGGACCATGCTCAACCAGGCGCCCGACGGCCGCAATTATCGCCTGTCCAATGTCGGCGCGCAGGTCGATCTGGCATTCACCGTCGCGCTGCGATTGCCGATGATCCTTTCGTTCGGGATTGCCCAGGGGTTTGGAGACAAGGATATCAAGGGTAACACCGAATTCCTCACCTCGCTCAAAATCATGTAAGCAGGCAGTATGGCAGTGGCGGAAATCCTTAACTGGTCGGTCGCGCTCGTTCCCGTTCTGGCCATGGTCGCGCTGTTCGTGTGGCTCGATATCTTCAAACTGATGAGCCTTGGCGAGTTGATTGTGCTGTTGATCGCCGGCGGCGGCGTGGCGCTCCTCGCTTATCCGATCAGCGGTCAGCTAATCGACGTCCTGCCTTTGGGCTTTTCCTATTACAGCCGGTTCATTGCGCCATGGATTGAGGAATCGCTCAAAGCGCTGGCTGTCATTACCCTCTTCTATTTCAACCGCATCGGTTACAAGCTCGACGCGGTCATCTCCGGCTTCGCGATCGGGGCCGGCTTCTCGGTGGTCGAAAATATCCTTTACCTCCTGCGCTTCCCCGACCTTGCCCCGACCGTGTGGATGGTGCGTGGCCTGGGCACCGCTTTGATGCACGGCGCGACCTGCGCGACCCTTGCCGCCATTGCCCATGAGCTCGCCGAGCGCGAAAACCGCGAAGCGGCATCCGACTTCAATTTCAATCCGTTGTGGGTCGTCCCCGGCCTGATCGTCGCCGCGGGAATCCACACCTTGTTTAACCAGTTCCCCGATCAGCCGATGACCGCCATGCTCGGCGCCCTGGTCGGCACGCCGCTGCTGCTGATGGGCATCTTCCAGTTCGGTTCGACCGAAGCCCGCGGCTGGCTGGTTGAAGATAGTGCCAATCATCGTGCCGCGCTTGAAGCACTCGAAGCCGGGCGCTTCCCCGACGACGCCAGCGGTCGTCGCATTGCCGGGCTGGCCGAGCGAGTGGGAGGAGTCCAGGCCGAAAGAATTCTCGACTATCTGACCACCGCGATGCGGTTAACCGTCGCCGCCGAGGAGAAGTTGCTGGGCAAGCCGGTGCCGCCGACGCCCGAATTGGAAGCGGCGTTCGAGCGGCTCGAACGGTCGCGCCAGGCAATGGGCCGCTCGGGGTTCGCCGCGCTCGAGCCGCTGCTGCCGTTCAGCCGCAACGACCTGTGGGAAGTGAAGGAGCTGCACGAGGACTTGCGCAAGGACGGCTAGCCGCGCATTTGGCCGGTAAACCACCGTCATGGAAAGGCAGCGCGACATGAACGCCGGCGCGGACAACCCCCTGGGCCTCAATGGCTTCGAATTTTGCGAGTTCACGTCGCCTGACCCGGCAGCGCTCGAAGAGCAATTCCGGGCCCTGGGCTTCGTGCCCTCACACCGCCATCCTTCCAAGGACGTACTGCGTTTCGTCCAGGGCCGCATCAACTTGCTTCTGAATCGCGAACCCACCGGGCAGGCGGCAGAATTCCGCGCCGCCCACGGTCCCTCGGCGAGCGGCATGGCGTTCCGCGTCGCGGATGCCAGCGCCGCCTTCGAGCATGCGGTGAGCGAAGGCGCCAGGCCGATCGACGCGGTCAGCGGGACGCTCGGTGAAGGCAGCTTCGTTATCGAGGGGATCGGCGGGTCGAACCTTTACCTAGTCGACCACCACGGCGAACGCGGCTCACTTTACGACGATTGGACCGAGATTGCGGGCTGGCGCGAAGAGGCAGCCGCAAACGCCGTCGGCCTCGACCTGCTCGATCATCTGACCCACAACGTCCGGCGCGGCGAGATGCGCACCTGGTCGAGCTTCTACAGCCGCCTGTTCGGCTTCGAGGAGCAGAAATATTTCGACATCAAGGGTCAGGCGACGGGGCTGTTCAGCCAGGCCATGATCGCCCCCGACAAGGCGATCCGCATCCCCTTGAATGAAAGCCAGGACGACCAGAGTCAGATCGAGGAATATTTGCGCGAATACCAAGGCGAAGGCATCCAGCACCTGGCGCTGACCACCCATGATATTTTCGACACGGTCGAACGGCTGCGCGCTCGCGGGGTCAAGCTGCAGGACACGATCGAGACCTATTACGAGCTGGTCGATAAACGCGTCCCCGGCCATGGCGAAGATCTTGAGCGACTCCGCAAGAACCGCATCCTGATCGACGGCAGCGTCGGCGACGAGGGCATATTGCTACAGATTTTTACCGAGAATATGGTCGGCCCGATCTTCTTCGAAATCATCCAGCGCAAGGGCAATGAGGGCTTCGGCAACGGCAATTTCCAGGCGTTGTTTGAATCGATCGAGCTCGACCAGATCCGGCGCGGCGTGATCCAGGTCGACGCGTGAACGAGGCCTACCTCACCGGCTTCGGCAACCATCATTCGAGCGAGGCCGTAACCGGCGCGCTCCCCGTCGGCCGCAACAGCCCGCAGCGCCCCGCCTTTGGCCTCTACGCCGAGCAATTGTCGGGCACCGCCTTCACGGCCCCGCGCCACGAGAACCGCCGCAGCTGGCTTTATCGGCTGCGTCCGACCGCCGACCACAAGCCGTTCAAACACTATGATGGCGCCAAATTTTTCGCACCCGGCACGGTGACCGAGCCCCTCGCGCCCAACCGCTTGCGCTGGGATCCTCCGGCCGACCTTCCCGCGGATTGCGATTTCATCGACGGCATGGCGACGATGATGGCCAACCGCCATCCCCATGACCTGGCTGGCGTCGCCATCCACCTCTATCGCGCGACGAAATCGATGGAGCGGCGGGTTTTCGCCAACGCCGACGGCGAACTGCTGATCATCCCCCATCTGGGCACGCTCGACATCCTGACCGAAATGGGGCGGATGGAAATCGCACCCGGCTGGATCGGGCTGATCCCGCGCGGGCTACGCTTCCGCGTCTCGATCGAGGGCGAAGCGCGCGGTTATGTCGTGGAGAATCATGGCGCGTTGTTCCGTCTGCCCGAGCTTGGCCCGATCGGTTCCAACGGCCTCGCCAACCCACGCGATTTCGAGACCCCGGCCGCGGCGTTCGAGGATGTCGAGGACGAGCATCAGCTGATCCAGAAATACCTCGGAAGCCTGTGGGCGACAAATCTTGACCATAGTCCGCTCGACGTCGTCACCTGGCACGGCAACCTCGCGCCGTGCCGCTATGAACTGGCCCGCTTCAACGCCATCGGATCGGTCAGTTTCGACCATCCCGACCCGTCGATCTTCACCGTCCTCACCTCGCCATCGGAAGTCGCCGGCCGCGCCAACGCCGATTTCGTCATCTTTCCGCCGCGCTGGATGGTTGCGGAGGACACATTCCGCCCGCCGTGGTTCCACCGCAACGTGATGAGCGAGGCGATGGGGCTGATCCATGGCGCTTATGATGCCAAGGCCGAAGGCTTCGCTCCGGGTGGCCTCAGCCTGCACAATCTGATGAGCGGCCACGGCCCCGACGTCGCCAGCTGGAAGGGCGCCAGCGAGGCCGAGCTCAAGCCGCACAAGATCGATGGAACGATGGCGTTCATGGTCGAAAGCTGTTGGCCTTATGTGCCGACCCGCTTCGCCTTCGACCGCGCCCAGCCCGACTATGACGCTGCCTGGGCCGATTTTCCCAAGGCCAAGTTGCCCACATGAACATGATCGACGAAACCCATGATCCGGCGCGGGTCAGCTGGATTGCGAGCGCCAACGGCCATCCGCTTTACCCGATCCAGAATTTACCGCTCGGCGTCTTTTCATCGCCTGGCAGGAGCCAGCGAATCGGAGTCGCTATCGGTGAAAGCATCCTCGACGTCCGAGGTCTGGCGGAGCGGGGTTTGGTCGATGACCGCTGGCTCCCCGCGCTATCGCAGCCGGTGCTCAACGACTGGTTCGGTAACGGTCCCGACGAGGCCCGCGCGCTGCGCCGACTGCTGTCCGACCTGTTGTCGGGCGAGGCACAACGCGCGGCGATTGAGCCGCACCTGCTGCCCGCGATCGACGCGACGATGCACCTGCCCGCGCGGATCGGCGACTATACCGATTTTTACGTCGGCATTCATCACGCGATGAATGTTGGGCGGCAGTTCCGTCCCGACCAGCCACTGCTGCCTAATTATAAATATGTCCCCATTGGCTACCACGGCCGCGCCAGTTCGGTGCGCGTGTCGGGCGAGCCGGTTTTCCGTCCCAAGGGCCAGCGCAAGGCGCCGGACGTCGACGCCCCGACCTATGGCGCGACCCGCCGCCTCGACTATGAGCTGGAACTCGGCATCTGGATCGGGCGCGGCAATGGGCTTGGCGAGACCATCCCGATCGCCGATGCGAGCGAGCATGTCGCCGGATATTGCCTGCTCAACGACTGGTCGGCGCGCGACCTCCAGGCATGGGAATATCAGCCCCTCGGGCCGTTTCTCGCCAAGAATTTCATGACGTCGGTCAGCCCGTGGGTGGTGACCCCTGACGCGCTCGCCCCGTTCCGCCAGGCAATGCCGCCGCGCCCCGCCGGCGAGCCCGATCCCCTGCCCTACCTCAGCAACCCATCGGACCGCGCCGGCGGCGGCCTCGCCATCAAGCTGGAAGTGGTGCTGGTGACCAAGCAGATCCGCGCCGCCGGCCTGCCCCCGCATGTGCTGAGCGAAGGCGATGCGGCATCCGCGATGTACTGGTCGGCAGCGCAGATCGTCACCCACCACGCCTCGAATGGCTGCAATTTGATGCCCGGCGACCTTATCGGCACCGGCACGCTATCGACCGCCGACCCGCATGGCCTCGGCTCGCTGCTCGAGATCAGCCAGGGTGGCAAGGCGCCGATCACGCTGGCCTCCGGCGAAACCCGAAGCTTCCTCGAAGATGG
>JBDSMA010000022.1:0-1596 GCA_039916085.1 Sphingomicrobium sp. | reverse complement strand
CTGGTGATCAATTCGACCGGGCCGCTGCATGCGCTGGCGCGAACCCGGGATCCGCTGCTGCGGCAGATGCTCGATGACCGGTTGATCGCGCCCGATCCGCTGGGAATCGGCATCGCTTGCGGTGAGGGCGACGTCGCATTGGGGGGCGGTCGGCTGTGGGTGCTGGGGCCGCTGACCAAGGCACGGCGGTGGGAGATTATCGCCGTGCCTGACATCGGCGAGCAAGCGGCGGCGGCGGCGGAAGCGATGGCGGTCGTGCTTGGCGAGCGGTGAAGCGCGGGCGCCTCAGCTAGTAACGAGCCATCGGATCCAGAAGAAATATAGCGACTGCATCGGCTCGCCAGCCTTGTCGCGAGCGGGCGAGAATTTGGCGTGCGCGACGACCAGGCACGTCCGCGCGTCGAGGCTTTCGGTGCCGCTCGATTCGATGACCTGGCAGCTTTTTACCGCGCCCGCCGGATCAATCACCAACATGACCAGCGGCTCTCCGCCGCGGCTCTGCATCAGCGCCTTGTAGGGATAGTCGTCCGGACTGAACAGCATGAACAAAGGCGTTTTCGGTTCGGCCGGGGTGGCGACGCGGCGCTGCTCCGCGACCGGCATGCCGAGCTGTTCGGCAAGCGCCTCATTGCACTGACGCAGAACCGACAAAGCGGCTTTCATTCCCGGGACAGCGAAATTCACGTCGATCAGCTTGCCGCCGCGCAGCGCCAGCACGCCGCTGGCGGCGGGGGCATCGAGCCTCGCCTTTTTGGTATGAACGGAAGTGAGGCGGATATTCCCCGACCTGGGGACGAAGCTATAGCCCCAGTTGGGCTTGCGCGGCGTCGGGATGCCATTGATGTCGATGGTACCCTCCCACTCGCGCCTGGTGCGAGCGGCATCGACCACGATGACCGTCGCATCTTCGCCCACGGGGACGGTCTTGATGCCGAGCGTCAGCGGGCGGCCGGCGACACTGTAATCGCGCGACAGGATGCACATCCTGTTTTCGCCCTTCATCACCCATTTGCCGGTCGGCTGGATGAGAACGGGGAGCGGCGCGATTCCCTGAGCAAGCATCGGTGTCAAAGGAACCAGGCATGCCGCGCCGATCAGCCACGATGCGATCCGCATGTAACCTCCTTGTTCGGCGCCGCAAGAGTGGACGAACCATTGATCGAGGGCAAGGCGAAAGCGACGGCGATCAGGATTCTCTTAGCCAATGAACCAAATCGGTCAAAATAGCTTGACATCGTTGCGCTGATTAGGTACAACTTGGGAACAGTCAGAAATTGCGAGTCGGGGCGCGGGTTACCGGGCTCGCATAGGTGAAGGGTCGGAACGCTCTGGCGTTGCCGGCCCTTCGCCGTTTCGGGACTCCAAGCATCAAGGAGCAAGTGATGGGCGAAGGCGGGCAGCTGGTGCTTGCGGGTGGCGCGAATCCGCAGCGGCGGAGCGGCCGTCCGAGCGATTGGACCGAGGCGATGGCCGACCGGTTTGCCGAAGTGCTGGCGGAAACGTGCAACGTGACCCTTGCTTCCCGGGCGATCGGCCGGTCGATCAGCAATGTCTACAAGCGGAAAGCCAGGGATGCGTCGTTCCGGGCCGCATGGG
>JBDSMA010000021.1:0-2596 GCA_039916085.1 Sphingomicrobium sp. | reverse complement strand
CGCGGAGTCTCGGTGATGTCCTGCTCACGCCCACGCGCATCTATGTGAAATGCCTCCTTCCGCTAATTCGTGGTGGCAAGATCGGTGCCTTGGCGCATATCACCGGCGGCGGATTACTCGAGAATATTCCGAGAGTTATGGCTGAAGGTTCACACGCCGTTGTGGATGCGGACGGCTGGCCCCTGCCCGCTTTGTTCGCCTTCCTCCAGGCCGGTGGCGCGATCGCTCCGGGGGAACTCGCCAAAACCTTCAACTGCGGTATCGGCATGGCCGCGATCGTTCGCGAATGCGACGCCGCGGAGGTCATCGCGACCCTCAGGGCGGACGGCGAAAACGTCCACCGCATCGGCCGGGTCGAGGCAGGCGAAACGGGCTGCACCGTCAGCGGCTCGGCGGGCACCTGGGGTGCCGATAGTGATTGGTCGGCGAGCTTCCATGGCTGAGCGCGCCTCGTCATGAAAACCCGCATCGCCATTCTCATCTCGGGCCGCGGCTCCAACATGGCGGCACTGATCTACGCCGCCCGAGCCGACGATTGCCCTTATGAAGTCGCGCTGGTCACCGGCGATCGGCCCGCCGCGCCGGGCCTCGCACTGGCCCAAGCCGAGGGCGTTCCGGTTGCCCCGCTCGATGGCAAGGCGCTCGGCGCCGCTTACTGGGACCGACTTGATGCCGCGCTTCGCGCCGCTGACGTTGAACTCATCGCCCTTGCCGGTTTCATGCGCATCATCCCGGGCGAATTCCTCGCGCGCTGGGAAGGCCGGATCGTCAACATCCACCCCTCGCTCCTCCCCCGCCACAAGGGTCTCAAGACCCATGATGAAGTTCTCGCCGCGGGAGAGACGACGACCGGCGCTACTGTCCACCTCGTCACCGCTGACCTCGATGGCGGCGCGATCCTCGGCCAGGTCGAAGTCGCGGTGCTGCCTGGCGACGATGCGCAGACGCTGGCCATGCGCGTCCTCATCGCCGAGCACCAACTCTATCCGCGCATCCTGTCGCAGTTCGCGACCCGCACGCGCAATTCCGACCAATTCTGAATTCCGCGCGCAGACCGGAGTCCCAGATTTCGCTGTCCTACAGGGCAAGCGACATGAACGTATCCGGTCGCGCTTTCACGGCCTGAAACGCGTCAATTCGGGCAGGATCAGCCGACGATCTCGTCGTCGCTGAAGAAATAAGCGATTTCGATCGCGGCATTCTCATCGCTGTCGGAACCGTGGACCGAATTGGCCTCGATCGATTCGGCGATTTCCTTGCGGATCGTCCCTGGCTCGGCATTGGCCGGGTTGGTCGCGCCCATGATGTCGCGGTTGCGCTGCATCGCATTCTCGCCCTCAAGCACCTGGACCACGACCGGCCCGGAAATCATGAAAGCGACAAGGTCGTTGAAGAACGGCCGCTCGCGGTGGACTGCGTAGAAGCCCTCGGCCTGGTCTCTGGTCATGTGGATGCGCTTGGAGGCGACCACGCGCAGGCCGCCGTCCTCCAGCATCTTGGTCACCGCGCCGGTCAGGTTGCGGCGGGTGGCGTCGGGCTTGATGATCGAAAAGGTGCGGGTAACCGCCATGGAAAGGCTCCGGAAGGTCAGTGGGGTTGGGATTGGCCGCGCCCCTAGCCGGGCCGCCGCCACGGCGCAAGGTTCAGGCCTTCTTGACCCAGCGGCCTTCCTCATGCGCCCAGTAATGTCGCTCAACCCCGTCGCGGCCCGACAGCAATTTCCACGCCAGCCGCGCCGGCTCAAGCGTGGTGTCGTCGAACAGAAAGAAGGCGCGGTCGTAATTGAGCGCCGCCTCGCGCCACTCGCCGTCGGCGATCAGCAGGTTGCGGGCCCCATTGGGTGCATCCACCCCGCCCGAGATGAGAACCGGCTGGGCGGCATCCTCGGATCCCCCGGCAAGTCCGTGCGGCAGGAAGCTCGCCGCGCCCTGATCCCACAGCTGGCGGTCGAGGCGCGCACGCTGACCTTCGTCGGCGGCGACGAGCAGCAGGCGTTGGCCCTCGCCAACCAGTCTTCCGGCCAGCGCGGCAATCACCGCGTCGGGCGAAGCGGCCGGGCCAAGCTGGTAGAAATCGACTCGCATCGCGCCTAGCGCGCGGCCTCCGCGGTATCGGCGACCAGCGCATCGAGCAGGCGGACGCCATAGCCGGTGGCGCCCTTGTCATAGGTCGGCCTGGCCTTGTCGGACCAGGCCATGCCGGCGATGTCGAGATGGGCCCAGGCAACGCCCTCGTCGATGAAGCGCTGGATGAACTGCGCGGCGGTGATCGACCCGGCATTGCGCGGACCGACGTTCTTGATGTCGGCGATCGGCGAATCGATCAGCCGGTCATAGCCTTCACCCAGCGGAAGGCGCCATAGCCGGTCGCCGCTTTCCTCACCAGCCTTGAGCAGGTTCGCCGCCAGCGTGTCGTCATTCGCAAACAGCCCGGCCATCTCGTGACCAAGCGTAATGACCATCGCCCCGGTCAACGTGGCGAGATCGACGATCGTCTTCGGCTGATATTCCTTCTGTGCCCAGGTCAACGCGTCGGCCAGCACCAGTCGACCCTCGGCATCGGTGTTGATCACCTCGACCGTCTGACCGGACAGGGT
>JBDSMA010000020.1:0-3636 GCA_039916085.1 Sphingomicrobium sp. | reverse complement strand
GTGGCGCAAGTCCCGGCGGCACAATGCGGGTGGAGCGGCCGCCGGATCGAGCGGCCGAGGGGAGGATTGCCATGATCTCGAGCCGTACCGCGCTTCGCGCCCTTGCACTTGCCACCGCGCTGACCGCGTTTGCGGCGCCGGCCGCGGCCCAGCGGATCGACCGCATCGTTGCGTTCGGCGACAGCTATGCCGACACCGGCAACTTCTTCAAATTCGTTAGCATCAATCCGCAGACGGGGACTGGCGGCGCTTATACCACCGGGCGCTTTTCGGGTGGTACCAATTACATCGACACACTGTCTAAGATTCTCATGGTCCCGGTCGATAATTTCGCCATCGGCGGGGCGTTGACCAACCAGTACAACACCAACACCGGCCCCTCGCTCGGCTTCCCCACCGAAGTCGGCAGCTTCCTCACCGGCGGCGCCGGCTTGACCCCGTTCCCGGCGGTCAGCGGGACGTTCGGCGCCAACGATCTGCTCGCCATTTCGATCGGTGGCAACGATGCGCGCCTCTATGAGCGCGGCAGTGTCGCCAACGGCACGCCCGGGCCGGTGATCCCGCCCGGGACGCTGCCGGGAGCGCCCGCCGCGGGCGCCGCTTCGGCCGCCGCCGCGACCGCCGGCTTGAACGCCTTGGTGGCGGCCGGCGCGCCGACCATCAGCTACCTCGCCGGAAGCACGGCCAACGTCCCCGAAATCGCCACCCAGCCGAACCCGGCGTTGGCCTTCGCCATCCGCGATGCTTATTACCAGAGCTTCGATGCGGCGATGCGCACGACGCTGGCCGGCTATGCGGCCAATGGCGAAATCGTCCACTACCTCGACCTCAATTTGGTCGGCCAGAAGGTCCAGAGCAATTACGCCGCCTACGGCCTGACCTCGCTGGCGTGCCCCAAATTTCCTAACCCCACCTGCGTCCTGGGCAGCTCCGACAGCTATCTGTTCTACGGCGATCACCTTCACCTGACCTCGGCAGGGTTCGCCATCGTCGCCAGATATGTTGCGGTCCAGCTCGAAGCGCCGCTGACGTTGCAGGCGACCAGCGACAATGCGCTCGACACCTCGTTTCAGTGGGGCCGCACGCTGACCAGCCGGATGGATCTTGCCGCGCCCCGTGACGGCGACCAGCCGGAGGGCGTGCGCCTGTTCGTGGTTGGCGACACGCTGACCCGCACGATGCATGCGACCGAGCGCACGGAGCAGTTCCGCTCGTCGACCAAGGGCGTCACGGCCGGCGTCGAATTCGGCTTCGGCTCGGGCATGGCCGGCCTTGCCGCCAATTACTCCAAGCCCAAGGTCAACTTCGGCAATGACGCCGCCGGATCGAACAGCCACTCCATCCAGATTGGCGGCTTCGCCTCGTTCGGCCTGGCCGGGCTGTTCGCCCAGGGCTATATCGGGGCCGGCTGGGACAAGTATAAACTGACCCGGCGCGGGGTCGTCGACAACATGACCGCGCGGCCCAGCGGCAACCATGTCGTGGGCGGCGTCAAGGCCGGTTACCTCGTGCCGATGGCCAGCGTTCGGGTCGGGCCGATCGTGGCGCTCGATTATGCCCGGGCCACGGTCGACGCATATACCGAAAGCGGCGACGCGGCGCTGACGCTCAACGTCGACAAGATGCGTTACACGGGCTTGCGCGGTAATTTGGGCGCCGAGCTTCGCGGCGACTTTGGCGGCGGCGGGGTGCAGCTGCGCCCCTATGTCTCGGCGGTCGCGGAAAAGGACTTCAAGGGAGACGGCCGGACCTTCTATTTCTCCCAGACCTCGGCACCGACGATCGTCAACCATTTCGCGGTCGATGACAATTCGAAGAAAATCTACACCCGGGTGACGACCGGCGCGAGCGCGCAGATCTTCAGCACCGTCGCGCTCGATGTGTCGCTGTCGGGGACGTTCGGCAAAAAGACCGGCGACGAGACATCGGCCCATGTCGGGTTGAATTTCGGCTTCTAATCCCGGGTTGATCGGCCAGCATCAGGGCGGCGCGGCGACCCGGCCGCGCCGCTTTGTTTCATGATGGTCAGAGGCAGGCGGCGATCGCCGCGCGCGGCGCTGCGTCGGCCAGCAGGCGCAGGTCGCCGCCGCCGCCGACGCTGGCTTCGACCGGGCCGGGCCCGTCAAAGGTCCGCCCGATCGCGCGCAGCGTGTCGCCTGTAGCGAGCCCGCGCCACACCGACCCCTGCGTGGTGCGCGGGGTGGCGGTCATCGGTAGCGACGCGACATGGCCATTGCCGGTGAAGCTGAGCGTGGTTTGGCCCTCGCTGGGGGAATCGGCGCGAATCACCGACAGGCCCTGTGCGGTGCATTCGAACTGCAATTGGGCCGAGGCGAGACCGCTGCTGGCGTCGGGCGGACCAAAGGTGGCGTGTCGGCCAGCGGCGTCGATGCGCCACGTCATGCCATCGGTCGACGCTGGCGCCGCCGCGTCCTTGACCGCTTCGGCGGCGGCGGCGTTGGCGGGTTCGGCGAGACCGGTCGAGGGTGCGTCGCCGACCATATTGTCGGGCGGCGCCGCGGCGTTCTTGGCGACGGGATCGGTCTTGCCGCAGGCCGCCACCACCAGGCAGGCGAAGATGAGCATGGGTCGGTTCATAAGCGCGCAACGCGTCGTGACCGCTCGCGGGTGCAGCAAGGTTTGACAAATTCGTTTCGGCAGCGCTCAAATCTGGACTCGTCGCGGCGGTGCGCGATGCCTTTGGGGAGACGGACGATGGACGACCGGATGGACGATGGCATGGTCGACGGGGTCGACGGACGGGCCGACGACGGGGTGATCCGCGCGACGCCGAAACACTTGTGGGTGGTCGGAGGACTGGCGCTCATCTGGAACCTGTTCGGCTGTTACGACTATCTGATGTCGCGGCTCCACAACGATGCTTATGCGCGCATGGTGATGCCGGGCAGGGACCCGGCGGTCGGCTGGGCCTACATGGATTCGATGCCGCTCATCGCCAGCATCGGCTGGGGGCTCGGGGTGTGGGGCGCGCTGGCCGCGACCGTGCTGCTACTGGCCCGCAGCCGCCACGCGGTGACGCTCTATCTTGCGTCGCTGGTCGGGATGGCGTTGAGCTTCGGCTATCAGGCCTTGCTCGGCCCACCGCCGCCGCCGGGAATGGACAATCCGATGATCCCACTGGTCATCGTGGCCATCGGCATCGCTCTGTTCGTCTATGCCCGGCAGATGCGAATCAAGGGTGTCCTGCGCTAGCAATTGACCCGGCAAAGGGAGTTCAAAAGGGCCTCGCCAGCGCGGCAGGGGTTGGGTAGGATCGCGAACGACGCCAGGAGAGCCTGCGATGACCAACCCGGTGAAGGAAGCATTGAGGCGCCAGGCCGACAAATTCGAGCGGGCGATCAAGAAAAACGAGACTCGATTGCTTCGCGGGGAAATCGCGCTCGGCATTTTCGTCGCGGGAGCGCTTGCCGCAAGCATCGGCTTGATCATGCTCATCCCGCACCCCAATCCCAGCCCATCGTCTGCGACCGTTGATCCTCAAGGCGCCGTCGCCGCCTTTTCGCCGCCCCTGGTGTCGGCGATTCCGGCGGGTCCGGCGGGCGATGCCGTACGGCGCGGAATGGCAATATTCGACGATCCGGGGAAGAATGCAGCGAATTATGTCGGCAACGCCAT
>JBDSMA010000019.1:0-4401 GCA_039916085.1 Sphingomicrobium sp. | reverse complement strand
TATTTCAACGTCATCATCGAAACCAACAAGGCCTATCTGAAATCGGCGGGCCGGCAGCTGCCGATCACGCCGGGTATGATGACCGACACGCAAATCATCACCGGCCGCAAGAGCGTGTTGAGCTATTTGCTGAAGCCGGTGCTGAAGGCGCGCAGCGACGCGTTGCGCGAGCGCTGATCAGCGGGCGGGCGCGCTTGCCGAGAACATCGACATTGGCAGACTAGCAGAGTCGAGCGCCGCGAATGCAGGCGCGGCGGCGGGCGCAGTCGAGGAATAGGCTGGCGCAGTCGCCATTGACGCACTGGCATAGGTTACTGGCGGCGCGGCATCGCGGCGATAGCCGTGGGTAAAGACGCGGCCCACGGTGAACGTCAAAATCGGCCGGTAATCGCGAACCTCGGAACTGTCGAGCAACTGGTCGGTGCCATTGTCGAGGACCAGGAAGCGCCCTTCGCTGCGCACCACCAACACAGCATGGTCGGCGCGACGGACGAGGTCATTCAGCACCACCAGGTATAGATTATGCTCCGAAATGCCCGCGCGGCGCAACATCGCCATCTTGGCAATCGCATAATCTTCGCAATCCCCGCGGCCACTGGCGAGCGTTTCGCTTGCACTGCTCCAGCGGTCGGCGACGCCGAAACGGCGACTGTCGTCGACAAAGCTGACTCGGCGGTTGACGTAGGCATTGACCGCTTCGATGCGGTGAGCTTCTCCGGTCCCCGCTAGCGACGCCGCAAAGGCTCCGGCAGCGCCACCGACGGGGCCATGGGAAACGCCGTTCCAGCGGCGATCGAGTGGCGTATGCGACACTTCAATCGCGACGCTATTGAACACGTCGGGCCGGTTCGCGGATACCGCCGGGATCGGGGCCGGTAGCGGAGTGGCCGGTCGCTCGATGACAAACGGCGCGTGCATGAATGGTAGCGGTCCGGCAGAAGACAACGTCGATCTGAACAACGCCGGGCTCGGTGCCGACATCCCGGATTGTTCGGCCATGATCGCGGCCAGCCGACTCGGCGCGCCGCCCAGGATTGCTTCACTCTTGGTGAAGGCGTCCGCACCGCCGCCGGCCCACTGCGCGCTGGCGGGCATCGCCGCGCCGACCGTCAGGACGAGTGCGAGGAGCGGGAGCCGGAGGCAAGAGGGACGGAAGGTGATCGCCATGCCAGCGCTTGTCGCAGCGCAACGCAAAGACTCGCTTAAACGCGATGGTTAAAGCGCCGGTAACGTTAGGAATTTGTCTCCGTTTCCGAGATGAATTTATCTACCGTGGAGTTGAACGCGTCGGGCTGTTCGATGTTTGGGAGATGTCCGGCGCCGTGGATCATGGCCAGCTTTGCCCCAGGCACCAGCTGGACAAGTTCCTCGGACAGTAATGGCGGGGTAATCCGATCCTCATCGCCGCAGACGACGAGCGTCGGACCGTTGATGGCTGCAGCGCGCTTCCGCTGGTCGGCCAGCCACACTGCTTCGGCGCCCTGGCGATACGCAGCCGGATCGATCCCGGACATGGTTTCGATAACCTCGGCGCGAAGCTCGTCGCCCGCAGCGCTGCCGAGCAAGGCGGGTGCGCGGGCTTCGGCCAGTTCGCGCATCGTCATGCTCTTGCTCGCCGCGACCGACCGATCGTAGATCGCCTGGCCGTCCGGATGACGGGCAAAACTGTCGGCCAGAATTAACGACGCGCATCGGTCCGGTGCGCGGTGATGAAGTGCGATGGCAATCACCCCGCCGAGCGACAGGCCGCAGACGTGGACACGATCAAGGCCAAGTCCAGCTATGGCCTCGACGATTATCGCCGCGACGTCGTCTCGCCCGGCCTGGTGTCGCGCTTCACTGTCTCCGTAGCCGGGAAAATCAAAGGCAACGGCCCGACGATCCGGGCCAAAATGATCGAGCTGCCGGATCCACACCGACTTGTCCGAACCGACGCCGTGAAGGAAAATGATCGGCAAACGGCGGTTCGTCTTCGATCCTCGTTCGAAATAACCGATGGCGCCTTGCCCGAGCGATAGAGTTGCCATCGCGACACCTTGGCCTGACAGGGCGGCTTTGCAAGTCGCCGAGCAAGCGATAGACCCGCCTGGTGACCAGCATGACCGTCAACGGCGAAGCGGTTGATTACCGGCTCGCGCCCGAAACGCCCTTATTGTGGGCATTGCGCGACGCGTCCAATCTGACGGGTACAAAATATGGCTGCGACAGCGCCGATTGTGGCGCCTGCACCGTGTTGGTCGATGGCCGGCCCGTGCTGTCGTGCACGATGAGCCTGTCTTCGCTCGAAGGGGCCGACATCACTACGATTGAGGGTCTGGCGGGCCAGGGCACGCATTCACTCCAGGTTGCATGGGCCGAACAGCAGGTAAGCCAGTGCGGATATTGCGATCCGGGGTTTCTCATGGCCCTGGCCGCATTGATCCGCGCCAACCCTCGCCCGTCGACCGAGGAATTGGCGGGATTGCCCAACCTATGCCGGTGTGGCGCCGGGCCGCGTATCCTGGAGGCGCTGGCAAAAGCCGGAACGACAGTCGCTGCGCAGGCGGTTATTCCGCCCCCGGGCTCAGCAGCACGGACGGCAGATGTTCAGCCCCCGCTAAGGTAGCCAGGCAGACACTCTGCTTAGATATTTGAGGCGGATATAGTCATGCGTAGTTTTTTCCTGTTCGCACTTCTGGCTTCGGTTGCAGTCCCCGCCATGGCGGTTGGCGAGCCTGACGGTCCCGAGCACGGCCGGCGCGGCCATGCCCAGGCAGACCGGGGCGTCAATGAGGAGGGCGGCCAGCGGCCGGCGTTGGCTCGACGCGAAGCGCAGCCGCAGTCACAATCCCTAGGCAATGATGGTGGCGGTGCACGTCCCGGCTGGGTTCGCGGGCAGGGCGGAATGAGTGGAGTCCAGGCCCAGGAAAACGCGCCGCATCGGCGCTGGCAAGGCAACACCCAGGTCGTGCCTTCGACTGGAGTGCAAGTCATGCGCCACGATCCGCGTAATGGTTTTCCAAGGCCAAACGCGGATGCTGTGCGCGGCACGGTGGAGGGGCCGCAAGGACAAAGCGGTTTCGACGAGCGCTTGCGGCAATACCGTCAAACGCATCCGCGTGGCAACGTCCCGAACATGGGCCATGAAGGCCGTCTGACGCCGCCACCAAACAACAGCCCGGTGCGCAGCAGCTTCATCGGACATCGGGACAGTCATTGGTCCGACAGTTGGCGCAACGATCGCCGTTACGACTGGTCGCGTTATCGCTACCAGCACCGCTCGCTGTTCCACTTCGGCATTTATTCCGATCCCTATGGGTTCGGCTACAACCGGATGATGCCGGGGTGGTCGATGTGGCCGAACTATTTCCAGTCGAACTACTGGCTGAACGACCCGTGGATGTACCGCCTTCCGCCGGCCTACGGTCCCTATCGCTGGGTGCGCTATTGGGACGACGCGCTGCTGGTGAACACGTACACCGGCCAGGTCGTCGACGTCGTTTACGACTTCTTTTGGTAGCTCAGCCGTCGGCTTTGCGGGCGAGCGCCTCGGCGATGAGTTGACGGCTGTTGTCGACGCCGTAAAGGGCGATGAAGCTGCCTATCCGGGGACCCTGGTTCGAACCAAGCAGGGTCTCGTAAAGCGCCTGGAACCAGTGTCTCAGGCTGTCGAAAGAATGGCGTTTGCCAACTTCGAACGCGATGGTCTGAATGTCGTCGCCCGCCGAGTCCGGGGGGATTTGCTCAAGTTCGGCGTCGAGGTCGCGCAGCGCCGCCGCCTCCATCGGTGAGGGCGCGCGGCGATGGAGTGTCGGCGCCACGAAATCCCGCGCGTAATTGACTGCAAGACCGATCAGCGTATCGAGCTCGGGATCGGCCTCTGGCGAGGTTCCGGGCGCGTAGCGGTGGACAAACTTCCACGCGGTTTCCTTGTCGCCGACGCCGGGAAGCGAGGCAAGGTTGAGGAGCAGGCCGTAGCTTAATGGCAACCCTCCCGGCGGAACCTTGCCGCGGTGGATGTGGTGCACCGGATTGCCGAGCTTCTGCTCGAGTGGCTGGCCAGCGTAATTCGCGCGAAACTGCCAATAATCGTCAACAGCGCGCGGAATGACACCGAGATGCAGGCTCTTGGCCTTGCGCGGTTCGCGGTAGGCAAAAAAGGCGATGCTCTCCTCGCTGCCATAGGTCAGCCATTGTTCGAGGCTGAGGCCATTACCCTTCGACTTGGAAATCTTCTCGCCCTTCTCGTCGAGGAACATTTCATAGTTGAATCCCTCGGGCGGCCGGGCCCCGAGAATGCGGGCGATTTTGCCCGACTGGATGGTCGAATCGATCAAATCCTTGCCGGCCATTTCGTAATCGACGCCAAGCGCGACCCAGCGCATCGCCCAGTCGACCTTCCACTGGAGTTTCGACAAACCA
>JBDSMA010000018.1:0-1517 GCA_039916085.1 Sphingomicrobium sp. | reverse complement strand
GCGGGATCCAGCGTCCAGCCATGATGTCGTCGATCTC
The DNA here is from genome assembly GCA_039916085.1 of Sphingomicrobium sp. GTDB lineage: Bacteria > Pseudomonadota > Alphaproteobacteria > Sphingomonadales > Sphingomonadaceae > Sphingomicrobium. The sequence goes on along the minus strand of JBDSMA010000018.1, from coordinate 1,480 downwards.
GCGCATGCGACCACGGTAAGCGTCGATGATGCAGGCGTCGGTTGAACAGCGGTCGCGGTAAGCGAGAAAGCTGTCGCGGGTCGAGCGGAGGACAGCGCGGCGGTCGACCTCAGCGATGCCGAGCGCGCCGACATAGTGAGCCGTCATCTGCCGGTCGAGCGCGGCGAGTCCGGGGCTGGCACACACCGCCAATTCGCCGCGAGTGCGGGCGAAGCGGCAGTTGAAACTGGGATTGGCGCTGACCTGCTGCGGCGGGGATGGCGCGGGTTGCGGCGCCGCCGATGGCGGCGGCGGGGCATTGTAGGAGGGGCTCGTGGGCGCGAGGGCGGGACGGGCGGCGGGGACGCTACCGGTCTTGGTTAGGGTCGCCAATGGCACGATGATCGCATCGACTCCGCCAAGAGTGACCGCGTTGCCGTTGCCGTCGGCGGCGGGCTGAACCCGGTAATCAGCCTCGGACTCAAGCTGGCGGCGGCCGCCGGTGACCGCCACCCCGGGAGGGAGGACGAGCTTCAACTGCGCGGCGCAGCGCACCCCGCCAATGTCCACGTCCCGGCCGGTGAGGCGCGGCTGGTCGACAATCAACGTGGCATAAGCGGCAAGCCGGTCATAGGTGGCGCCGTCGCGGCCGCGGGTGTCGGCGGCCTGACGGAACAGCTCCCGCTTGATCGAGTCATAGGTCGCCTGGGTACCGCAATTCTTGTCCGGCCTGTCCGGCTTGTCCGCTGCGGCGGTGGTGGCATTGGCGACCTGGGCGTCGCTCAATTTGTCCTGGTCGGCTTTCTTGCGGCAACCGGGCGCGGCAATCAGCACGGCGGTCGCGACGATGAGGAGAAATCCACGCATTTGCCGCTAACGCGCCACCGCGCGGATGGTCGCAAGCGCGGTCAGAGCAGCGCCTCGATGTCGCCGGCGAGGTCTCCGGGCTTGGCCTGCGGGGCGAAGCGCTTGACCACCTTGCCCGTCCGATCGACCAGGAATTTGGTGAAATTCCACTTGATCGCCTTCGATCCGAGCAGGCCCGGCGCTTCGTCCTTGAGGTGCCGGTAAAGCGGCGCGGCCTTGTCGCCATTGACGTCGATCTTGGCGAAGATCGGGAAATCGACATCGTAGGTCAACTTGCAGAAACTGGCGATCTCGGCGGCGTCGCCGGGTTCCTGTGCCCCAAACTGGTTGCACGGGAAGCCGAGTACGGTGAAGCCCTTGTCGGCGTAAGCCTTCTGCAACTTCTCGAGCCCCTCATATTGCGGGGTGAATCCGCAGTTCGAGGCGACGTTGACGATCAGCATAACCTTGCCGGCTTCGGCGGACAAATCGGTGACCGAGCCATCGGCGGCGGTGACGGGAATGGTTGTGAGGTCGGTCATTCAAGATGACCCTCATGGAGCCGCAACACCCGGTCCATCCGCGCCGCCAGGCGTTCATTGTGGGTGGCAACCAGCGCGGCGGAGCCTTCGCCGCGGACGAGGCTGATGAATTC
>JBDSMA010000017.1:0-4663 GCA_039916085.1 Sphingomicrobium sp. | reverse complement strand
GGGGCGTGAAATGGGACTGATTTGTCCGGCCGTACAGGGCGCCGAGGCGGCCTGGGCGGGGAACATCGACCTCGTCGCCGCGCCCGACCTGTTGGCACTGCTCGCGCATTTGAAGGGCACGGCGTTGTTGCCCGCACCGCTCCCGGGCGAGGCCGAGCCCCCAGGTGCGGGACCGGACCTCGCCGAAGTCAAAGGCCAGGAGGTCGCCAAGCGCGCCCTCGAAATCGCCGCGGCCGGTGGGCATAATTTGTTGATGTACGGGCCGCCGGGGGCGGGCAAATCGCTGCTTGCCGCTTGCCTGCCTGGCATATTGCCGCCGCTGGCGCCGTCGGAAGCGCTCGAAGTGTCGATGGTCGCCAGCGTCGCCGGCGAACTGGAGGGCGGGCGAATGCGCCGCCGCCGCCCGTTCCGCAGCCCTCACCATTCGGCCTCGATGCCGGCGCTGGTCGGTGGCGGGCTCAAGGTCCGGCCTGGGGAGATCAGCCTGGCGCATTTGGGCGTGCTGTTCCTCGACGAGCTTCCCGAATTCCAGCGGGCAGTGCTCGATTCGCTTCGCCAGCCGCTTGAGACCGGCACCGTCAGCGTCGCGCGCGCCAACATGCACGTCACTTTCCCGGCGCGGGTTCAGCTGATCGCGGCGATGAACCCGTGCCGCTGCGGCCACCTCGGCGACGCGTCGCTGGCCTGTGCCCGGGCGCCGCGCTGCGCCGCCGATTATCAGGCCAAGGTGTCGGGGCCATTGCTCGACCGCATCGACCTGCACGTCGAGGTGGCCGGGGTCAGCGCCGCCGATCTGACCCTTCCGCCACCCGCGGAAGGCAGCCCTGAAGTCGCCGCCCGGGTCGCCACGGCGCGCGACGTGCAGACTCGGCGCTATGCCGACCATGGGGTGAGGACCAACGCCGAAGCCGATGGCGTTCTGCTCGACAGTGTCGCCAAACCCGATGCGCCGGGCATGAAGCTGCTTGCCGACGCGGCGGCGGCGATGCGGCTGAGCGCGCGCGGCTATCACCGGGTGCTGCGCGTGGCGCGGACCATCGCCGACCTCGCTGGCGCGGCGGATGTCGGCCGGATCCACATCGCCGAAGCGCTCAGCTACCGCCGCCAGCCACCGCGCAGTTGACGCCATAGCGTCTTGCGGCTCGGGCCTGGGCTAGGTAGGGCGCAAGGTGTGCCCCCGTGGCGGAATGGTAGACGCGCTCGACTCAAAATCGAGTTCTGCAAGGAGTGTCCGTTCGAGTCGGACCGGGGGCACCATTTCATCCCGACAATCAGCGACTGGCGGGCTGCGGCGCCTCTGGTAAGGTCATGCCATGAGTACGCGCGAAGGAACCCCGGACGAGTCGCATGAGCATGAGCGGGAGACGCTCGAGTTCAAGCGCGTCCGGTTGCTTGCATCGCTGACGCTGCTGGGCGGGATTGGCCTGCTGCTCGCTTTGCCGTTTGCGCTCCGGGCCGGGGCGGAATTCTTTCTGCCGGTCACCGCTGCGCTGGTGATCGCCATTGCGCTGGTGCCGATGCTCGAATGGTTCGAGCGGCGCGGCGTTCCCGCCAAGCTCGCCGCCGGCCTGTGTGTCCTCATCTTCCTGATGGTGGCGATTTTTGCGTTGGCCTCGATCGTCTTGCCCGCGATCGACTGGGTGGCGCTGATCCCGCAGCGGATCGGGCGGGTGACCAAGGCCTTGAACCCGCTCCTCGAACTCTATTCGAGTCTTCAGAGATTCATCGACAAGACCGTGTCGCAGATCGCCACTGCCACCCCGAAGGGCCGGACGGTGACCATCGAGCAGCCCAATTCGATGCTCGACCTCATCACCACCTCGGCGCCGCACGCCGCCATCCAGCTGTTCTTTGCATTGCTCGTGATCTTCTTCTTCCTGTCGCACTGGACGGGGATGCGGAAGCGGACGATCGTCAGCCGCGGCAGCTTCGAAGGTGCGCTGACCACCGCCAGGGTCATCCAGCAAGTGGTCGAGGCGACGTCGACCTACATCGGCACGATCACCCTTATCAACGTCGCGATGGGCGCCATCACCGCGACCATATTGTGGGGCCTGGGCATGGATTCGCCGCTGATGTGGGGGGGTATTGTCGCGGTCCTCAATTACATCCCCTATCTTGGCCCGATCGCTTCCGTCGCATTGCTCGCGTTCGGCGGGCTGATGACCTTTCCAGATCCTTGGGCGGCGATGCTTCCGCCGGCCATTTTCCTGGGCATGCACCTGGTCGAGGCGAATGCGATCACACCGATGATTGTCGGCAAAAGGATTGAGGTGAACCCGCTGCTAATCCTCGTCTCGCTGTCTTTTTGGGCGTGGGTATGGGGAACGACCGGGGCGCTCCTGGCGGTTCCGCTGCTGATCATCGTCAAGACGATTTTCTCGGCTGCCGGAACTCCGGATATCGCCGGTTTCCTGTTCGAGGACGGGACCTTGACCCACGTCGGCGACGACGAAGAAAAACACGATTAGCGTTGTTGACACCCTCCGGGGGCTGACCTAGTTGGCCGCCCATCCCAAAACGCGGGTGTAGCTCAGTTGGTTAGAGCGCCGGCCTGTCACGCCGGAGGTCGCGGGTTCAAGTCCCGTCACTCGCGCCATTCGCCAGCCGTGCCTGTCGGAATTGCGCTTCAAGAGGCCGGTGGCGCGCCCGGCTTGGCGGCATGGCCAAAGGCGGGCTGCTCCGCCGCCGCGGCACCATCGAGAGCATAGCGCAAATTATCCGAAGCGGCGACGCGTTCGACGTAGGGCACGACCTTGATCTTCTCGACCGCGGCGCGAGCCGCCGGGCTGAAGTGGGCGGAAACGCGTCCGCCGGTGGTGGTCGTGACCTGAACCCCGCCGAGCCGGTTGAGCGCCTGCGCGGCGGCACCGGCGGCGAGCAACGGCCTTGGCACGATGTGGGGCACGGCGAGCGCGGCGGCGCGCAGGGCGCGGGCATTGGCTTCGCGCCCGCCATAGGCTTGGGCGAAGGCTGCGGCGCGACCCCATTCGCCGGCCCAGCGGTAGAACAGATGCGCGCCCACAACCTGGGTCTTGACCAGGCTCGACGCCCAATAAGGTACGACATAATTGGCGTGGTAATGCGTCGCCCGGCCGACTGGAGCATAGACCTGCCCGTTGAGGATCGCCGTGGCATTCGACCGCGCACGGTCCCATGCATCGGTCATCGGCACGCGGGCGAGCGAGCCGTCGCAGGTGAAGGTGAACTGGCAGCCGGTGGCGCGGGTCGAGCCCTGATAGACCACGCCGCACACGCTGTTGGGAAAGGCCGGTTGGCGGACTCGGTTGAGAATGACCTGCGCGACCGCCCGCTGGCCCTCGTCGCTTTCCTGCCCGGCCTCGTAATAGACCGCGCTGGTCAGGCAATCGAGCGCCTGGCCGCGCGCCTCGACGCTGGCCTTGCCGAGCGAGAAGGGCATGGCGGCGTCGGTCAGGCCCGGCACGATCGGGATTCGGGCGTTGAGGGCGACAGCCTCGGCGGGGGCGATGTCCCGCAACTGGGTCGCCGTTGCAGCCGCGGCGACGGGATGGGCCGCGGCGATACGCGGCTGCGGCCTAGCCAGTTGGCCGAGCGTCGGCATGGCGCTGACTACCCCGCCCAGCGCGACCAGCGCGAGGGACGAAGCGAGCAAGGTCACCGCGGATTCACGCGGATGGCGTTGCCAGGGCCACGAGGGCTTCAAGGCGAGCGAAGGGGTCATTGGGATGGCGGTGATATAGTGTCCCAATACGCCTGCGGCAATGAACCTTCGACGAACGGTTCGTTTCAGGGCCTGAAATGTCCGGTTTCGATCCATCGCAGCAGCGGCTTCATCGGAACGATCCAGGCAAGGCCGGCGACGAAGTAAAACAGCGTCTGGAGCAGCACCGGCCAGTGCCCGACACTGCCCGACAGCGAGGCAACCAGCACCGCCCAGCCGGCAATCCCCAGCAGGATGGCGAAGATCCCGACCGGTTTGCGCCAACTCGGCTCGGTCATGCGAATAGTTCCAGTCCGTGGGGCGAAGCGAAGCCATGAAGCGCGACGTCCCAACTGTCGCGGGGCAGGGGGAATTCGATGCGTTGCATCGGCCAGCCAACCCCGATGACGGTAGCGCCCTTCGCGATCAGGGCGCCGAGAACGCGGTCGTAATGACCGCCGCCCTGGCCGAGGCGGGTGCCGGTGCCATCGACCGCCAGCAGGGGAACTAGCACCAGGTCTGGCTCGACCTCCTTGGCCTGGTGCGGCGGCTGGTGAATGCCGTGCGGCCCCACTTCAGTCTCTGCCCCGCTGCGGAAGACCATCGGGCTGTCGGCCGTCACGAAGGCGGGCAGCACTACCTCGACCCGATTATTGCCGGCCATGCGGAGGGCATACCGCAGGCCGATTTCACTGCCGTGTGCATGGTAGCCGGCGACAACCCTGGCCTGCTTGATCAGCGGCGTGAGAACGGCAACGAGCGCTTCTTCGAGTTCCTGGCGCGCGGCCACGCTCAGGCTCTCGACAAAGGCGACGCGCCGACGCCGCGCTTCGAAGCGAAGCTGCGCCTTGGTCTCATCGTTGGGGGAAGTCATGTGACGGGACCACCTTGGCCGTTTGCCATGAAATCCTCTGACGCCACAAACGTCAGGTGGGAACCATATGCACCGGACCAGGGTCCGGACAGGGACAGCTCCCTAGG
>JBDSMA010000016.1:0-3899 GCA_039916085.1 Sphingomicrobium sp. | reverse complement strand
TCGCCGCCGCCTCGCCGGCAGCCGCGCAGCGCTATTCGGGCGGGTCGGTGCGGTTCGGCGAGCTCTATTATTTTTATCGGCAGATCGGCTGGATCGGCCTGTCGATGCCGGTCATGATCCTCATCTCAATGATGCCGCGGGATCGGGCGCGGCGACTGTCGCTGCTCGGCGCGGTGCTGTTTCTGATCATGCTCGCGGTCGTCCCGTTCGTCGGGCCGGAGGTCAACGGCGCGCGCCGCTGGATCAACTTCGGCCTTGGCCAGGTCCAGCCGTCGGAGTTTCTCAAACCCTTCGTCGTCGTCGCCATGGCGTGGCTGCTGTCGCTCGCGGTGGGCGAGAAGAAGCTGCCGATCTTCATCCTGTCGGGCGTCCTCACCGGCATTGTCGCGGCATTCCTGATGCTCCAGCCCGACTTCGGCTCGACCATCATCTTCGTCACCGTCTGGGTCGCCATGCTGGCCATCGCCGGCCTGTCGATGCGGCTGCTCGGCGGACTCGGCGCGCTGGGCCTGGTCGGGGTCGTGCTGGCCTATTTCTTCTATCCCGTCGCGACCGTCCGGATCGACGGCTTCCTGTTCGGCGAGGGCGATAATTTCCAGGTCGAGAACGCGATGCGGACGCTGACGGCGGGCGGGCTGTTCGGCATGGGTCCGGGCGGCGGCACCCGCAAGTTCGGCCTGCCCGAACCGCACACCGACTACATCTTTTCGGTCATCGGAGAGGAGTTCGGGCTGATCGCCTGTATCGCCATCGCCTGCCTGTACATGGGGATCGTCGCCCGGGTATTGATCAAGCTGCTCGACGAGGAGTCGAATTTCGCCATCCTGGCCGCCGCCGGCCTGGTCGTCGAATTCGGGCTCCAGGCGCTGATCAACATGGCGGTCAACGTGCAGATCGCCCCGTCAAAGGGCATGACCCTGCCATTCATCAGCTATGGCGGTTCATCGATGCTGGCCTTGTCGATCGGTATGGGATTGCTGCTCGCCTTCACCCGGCGAAATCCCTATCTGACGCGCTCGCCCTATGTCGTAAAATGGGGCGGGGAGAGCGTCGAGCCATGAACATCACCCTCGCCGCCGGGGGCACCGGCGGGCATATGGTTCCGGCCCACGCGCTTGCCGCGGAGCTGAAGGCGCGGGGCCATGGCGTGATGCTGGTGACCGACGAGCGCGGGGCGAAAATCCCGGCGCTGTTCGACGGCATTCCGACCCATATCCTTCCCGCCGGGCGGCTAGGCGGTGGTCCATTGGGCTATTTGCGGGCGATCCGCGCGGTGATCGCCGGGCGGCGCCAGGCCAAGGCGCTTTACCGCGAATTTCGCCCCGACGCAGTGGTCGGGTTCGGCGGCTATCCCGCCCTCCCGGCGCTGCTCGCGGCGAGCGCTTCCAGGATTCCGACCATCCTCCACGAGCAGAATGCGGTACTCGGCCGGGTCAATCGCCTCCTCGCCGGCGAGGCCCGGGCGATCGCCACCGCATACTCCGACGTCGCGCGCCTGTCCGCCGCGGGCAATGCCAAGGCGGTGCTGGTTGGCAATCCAGTGCGCGAGTCCGTCGCCCGGCTCGGCGAAATGCCGTTCCCGCAGTTCGACGATACCGCGCCCTTGAAGATTCTCGTCACCGGCGGCAGCCAGGGCGCGTCGGTACTCGGCCGAATCGTCCCCGACGGCCTCGGCAGCCTCCCCGCCGGGCTTCGCCTGCGCCTGCAGGTCGTCCAGCAATGCCGTGCCGATGACATCGACGCGGTCCGCGCGCGCTATGCCGACTTGGGCATCCCGGCCGAACTGCTGACCTATATCGAGGATATGCCGGATCGCATCGCCGACGCGCATCTGGTCATCGCCCGCGCCGGTGCCTCGACCATCGCCGAGCTGACCGCCGCGGGCCGCCCGGCCATCCTCGTCCCGCTGCCAAGTGCGACCGACGATCACCAGACCGCCAATGCGCGCGAGATGGCGAAGGTCGGCGGCGCGCGGATGATCGCCCAGTCCGACTTTACCGCCGACGTCCTGAGCCAACAGGTCGCGGCGATTGCCGGCGAGCCGCAAGCGCTGGCCAACGCCGCTGCCCGCGCACTGTCCGTCGGTCGCCCGCACGCCACCCGCGATCTAGCCGACCTGGTCGAGCGGATTGCCGGCGGCGCCGCCCCGGTCGCGGTTGGCCCGGCGATCGCCAGGCACGCCCCGGGATCGTTCGCGCTTGGCGCGCCGGCATGAAGGCGATGGGCACCGAAATCGGCACGATCCACTTCGTTGGCATCGGCGGCATCGGCATGTCGGGCATCGCCGAGGTGATGCACCTGCTGGGCTACAAGGTGCAGGGTAGCGACCAGGCCGAAGGCTATGTCGTCGAAGGGCTTCGCAAAGCTGGAATCCCGGTGATGATCGGACATAGCGCCGATAATCTGGGCGATGCCGCGGTGGTCGTCTGTTCGACCGCCATCCCGCGCGGCAACGCCGAAGTCGAGGCGGCGATCGAGCGCCGCCTGCCGTTGGTCCGCCGCGCCGAAATGCTGGCCGAGCTGATGCGCATGCAATCGACCATTGCGGTCGCCGGAACCCACGGCAAGACCACTACCACCTCGATGATCGCCTGCCTGCTCGATGCCGGCGGGATCGACCCGACAGTGATCAACGGCGGAATCATCAACCGCTACGGCTCCAACGCCCGGCTCGGCAAGTCCGACTGGATGGTGGTCGAGGCCGATGAAAGCGACGGCAGCTTCCTGCGCCTCGACGGGACGATCGCGGTGGTTACCAACATCGATCCGGAGCACCTTGAGCATTACGGCAGCTTCGACGCGGTCAAGGACGCGTTCGTAGAATTCGTCGAAAATGTGCCTTTCTATGGCCTCGCCGTGATGTGCGTCGATCATCCCGAGGTGCAGGGCGTCTTGAGCCGCATCCGCGACCGCCGCGTCGTCACCTACGGCACCTCGGCGCTGGCCGATGTCCGCGCTGACAATATCCGCCCTGAGGCCGGCGGCAGCCGGTTCGACGCCATCATCCTTCAGCGCGACGGCGCGCGCCGCATGGTCGAGGGCATCTTCATTCCCATGCCGGGTCGCCACAATGTCCTGAACGCGCTGGCCGCGTTGGCGGTCGGGGTCGAGTTTGGGATGGATGACGCCACGCTTGCCGCCGGGTTCGCCCGGTTCGACGGGGTCAAACGCCGCTTCACCCGGGCTGGCGAAGTTGGCGGCGCGATCGTGATCGACGATTACGCCCACCACCCGGTCGAGATCCGCGCCGTGCTGTCGGCGGCACGAGAGGCTGTCACCTCGTCAGGAGGCGATGGCGCGCGGGTCATCGCCGTCGTCCAGCCGCATCGCTTCACCCGTCTTCACGATTTGATGGACGATTTCCAGAACGCCTTCAACGACGCCGACATCGTGTTCGTCGCGCCGGTCTATGCCGCGGGGGAGGAGCCGATCGAAGGGATCGACGCGGCCGCGCTGGCCGAGGGCCTGCGCACCCGAGGCCACCGCATGGTCAGGACGGTCGACACACCCGCCGAACTTGCCGCCGCGCTGCGCGATATTGCCGCCGACGGCGACATGATCGTGTGCATGGGCGCTGGCGACATCACCAAATGGGCCGCGGGGCTCGCCGATAGCGTAGCCAAAGCGAGGACGGCGAAGTGAGCGCTGGATCACCGACCCCGTTCGTCCCGAGCGACGTCAAGGGACGTTTCGCGAACGTGTCTCGACTTCGCTCGACACGAACGGATGAGGTGCGGGGTACGATCAAACTCAATGCCCCACTTGCGCCGCTGGTATGGTTCAAGTCGGGCGGTGCCGCCGAACTTCTGTTCGAGCCCGCCGACCTGGACGATCTCGTCCGCTTCCTCCTTACCCTCGACCCAACCACCCCGGTCATGGCCCTCGGCCTCGGTTCAAAC
>JBDSMA010000015.1:0-3863 GCA_039916085.1 Sphingomicrobium sp. | reverse complement strand
GAGCAGGTCAGCACCAGGTCACCCAGGCCCGACAGGCCGGCGAGCGTCTCGCGCCGGGCCCCCATCGCCAGGCCGAAGCGGGTCATTTCGGCGAAGCCCCGGGCAATCATTGCCGCGCGGGCGTTTTGGCCAAGGCCGCAGCCCTCGACCACCCCGCAGGCGATCGCCAGCACATTCTTGACCGCCCCGCCGACTTCCGCCCCGGCGACATCGTCGGTGAGATAGGTGCGGAACGCCGGGTTGGCGATGCGTTCGCGCAGCGTCTCGCCGAGCGTCGCATCCGCGCACGCCAGCGTCACCGCGGTTGGCAGTCCGGCGGCGACCTCATGGGCAAAGGTGGGTCCCGACAGCACCGCCACCGGCGACGTCGGACACACTTCACGCGCAACTTCGTGAAGCATCCGCCCGCTGCCTTCCTCGATGCCCTTTGAGCAGAGGATAAGCGGCATCTCGGGGCAGGGCGCGCGCGACAATACGGCGCGCATATGCTGGGCCGGAGTGACCACCAGCCAGGCGTCGGCCACGGCCAATTCAGAAAAATTGCTTGTTGCTCGGATCGCCTTCGAAAGCCTCAGGCCCTTCAGATAGACCGGGTTTTCGTGGATCCGGTTGATTGCCGTCACGACGTCATCTTCAAGCGCCCACAGCAGGGTATCGCGATTCCCGAATGCCGCGACCTGAGCCAGCGCGGTGCCCCAGGCGCCGCCGCCGACCACGGCCAGTGTCTCGATCGTCATGCCTTCACCCCTGCACCGCGCACCGTCTCGCCGTCCGGATCAAGCGGCCACCGGGCACGAGCGGGCGCGTCGAGCCCGTCGAACAGGCCCAGCCCGAACCGCTCGGCGCCGGCCCAGCCGATCATCGCCGCATTGTCGGTGCACAGCCACGCCGGCGGCACGGCGAAGCCGCGACCCTCGCTGACGGCGAGCGCCTCTAGCGACGAGCGGACTGCCGCGTTGGCAGCAACCCCACCGGCCACAACCAGCGTCGGCGCCTTGCTGCGCCGGAGGGCAGCGCGGGTGCGATCGACGAAGCAGTCGACGACCGCCTGCTGGAACGAAGCGGCAATGTCGGCGGACTGAAATTTTCGGCTTTCGACCGCGCGCTGTACCGCGGCCTTCAATCCGGCGAAGCTGAAATGCGGTTCCTTTGACCCTTTCAGCGGGCGTGGCAGGGTCACCGACGTGGGGTCCCCATCCTTCGCCAGCGCCTCGATCGCCGGACCCCCGGGGTAGCCGAGGCCCAACAATTTGGCGGCCTTGTCGAATGCCTCACCCGCGGCATCGTCAATGGTCGTCGCCAGCCGACGATAATCGCCGACCCCGCGCACCTCGAGCAGCTGGCAATGGCCGCCGCTGGCGAGCAGCAGGAGATAAGGGAAACCGAGCCCGGGATCGACCAAGCGCGGCGACAAAGCATGGCCTTCAAGATGATTGACGGCAATCAGTGGCTTGCCGGCCGAGAGTGCCAGCCCCTTGCCGGCCATCAGCCCGACCATCACCCCGCCGATCAGCCCGGGGCCGGCGGTCGCGGCAATCGCATCGACCTCGCCGGCGTGAATGTCGGCCTCGGCCAGCACTTGGCGGATGAGGCCGGGCAGTATCTCGACATGGGCGCGGGCGGCGATTTCCGGGACGACGCCGCCGAACGGGCGGTGGGCGTCGTTCTGCCCGACCACCGCCTGGGCAAGGATCTGCCGGTCGCTGGTGACCAACGCCGCGGCGCTGTCGTCGCACGAGGATTCAAGGGCGAGGATCAGGGCCATTGCGCCAAGCCCTTTGCCTCATGCGGCCCCTTTGCGCTAGCGCGGCGCGAGATGGCCGACACAGTCTTCACCCTTGGCACGCGCGGATCGCCGCTGGCACTGGCGCAAGCACGGCTGGTGGCAAGCGCGCTGGAAGCGGCGCACGGCTGGGCGGCGGGGGCTGTCGTGCTGCGGACCATCACGACCAGTGGCGATCGCATCCAGGACCGACCGTTGGCCGACCTCGGCGGCAAGGCTTTGTGGACCAAGGAGCTCGACCTCGCGTTATTGGCGGGCGAGACCCACGCTTCGGTCCATTCCATGAAAGATGTCGAAAGCGAACGGCCCGACGCGCTGGCGATCGCGGCGATGTTGCCCCGCGCCGACGTCCGTGACCGGCTGATCGGAGCGGACTCGATCGCCGCGCTGCCGAGCGGCGCGAGGGTCGGCAGCAGCAGCCCGCGCCGTGCAGCGCAGCTCAAGCGCCTGCGCCCCGACCTTGAGGTGGTGCCGATCCGCGGCAATGTCGATACGCGGCTGGCCAAACGGGAGGCAGGCGAGGTCGATGCGACGCTGCTTGCCGCCGCCGGGCTCGACCGGCTGGAGCGCGGCGCCACGGGCGTTGCCCTGTCGGTCGACGAGATGCTGCCAGCGCCGGCGCAAGGTGCAGTGGGAATCGAGTGCCGGGCGGACGACCAAGCGACGCTGGCGTTGCTGAAGGCGATTGACGATCGCGAAACCCATGACGCCGTCGCCGCCGAGCGCGCGTTCACCCGCGCTTTGGGTGGCACGTGTCATTCGCCGGTCGCTGCGCTGGCCACCTTCGATGGGAATGCGCTGGTCCTGAGGGTCGAGATTTTGAGCGAGGACGGGGCAGATCACGTAACCGGCGAGGCGCGGTTCGCGCGAGGCGATCTGGCGGGGCCGGCGGCACTGGCGGCAAAAATGTTAGCCGAAGCTCCGGCTGCCATCCGCCGAATGTTCGATACGGCGTGAGGCGCCTGCTCCTCCTGCGGCCGGAGCCGGCGCTCGGCGCAAGTGGCATGCGGGCGAGGATGCTCGGGCTGGAGGTCATCGCCCGGCCGCTGTTCGCGGTTCAGCCGCTGGCGTGGCAGGCGCCCGACCCCGCTCGATTCGACGCGCTGATGCTGACCAGCGCCGCCGCGGCGCAACTCGCCGGGCCGCAACTGGCGAAACTCCGGAGCCTGACGGCACATTGCGTTGGCGGCGCGACCGCCGAAGCGGCGCGGGCGGCGGGGCTGATTATCGGCAATGTCGGCAATCGGGGAATCCACGGGCTTCTTGCAACACTGCCGGGGACGCAGCGGCTGCTACATCTGGCCGGCGCGGATCGGGCCGAGGCCGGGGCGACGCGCCACCAGATCAGCGTCGTCCCAGTCTATGCGGCAGGGCCCATTCCGAAGCCCGGATTGCCGGTACTCGACGGGCTGGTAGTCGCGGTTCACAGCCCGCGCGCCGCGCGCCGTTTGGTGGAGTTGGCGGAGGAACGGGGAGGGACCAAGGTCGCGGCGATAAGCCAGTCGACGGCCGACGCGTTGGGCGCGGGATGGCAGGAAGTGGCGGTCGCCGAGCGCCCCGATGACGGTGCGCTGCTGGCCCTTGCCGCGCGGCTGTGCCAGAAATAGCGCGATGATCACTTCCGCATCCCGCCCAACCTGGACCGCGCGACTTGCGTGGGGGCTGCTGATGCTGATTGCCGGCGCCGGCCTCGCCACCTGGGGCCTGGCGCGATGGCAAAGTGGGGCGCGCTTCTTCGGGGTTGCCCCGCCACCGCCGATGGTCCGCCAGGCATCGCCTGCGCAACTGGTTGCGCCACCTACCGCGACCGTGGCCGTCAATGCCGACCAGGCGGCGCATATCGCGACGCTTGAGGCACGGCTGGCCGCAGTCGAGAATGCCACCCAGCGCGCCGAAGGCACTGCGGGCCGGGCCAACGCCCTTCTGGTGGCCTTCGCTGCGCGCCGGGCGATAGAACGCGGCGTTGCGCTCGGCTATCTCGAGCCGCTCCTCGCCGAGCGCTTCGGCGCATCCCATGAGCGGGCAGTGGCCACCATCGTCACCGCCGGTCGAACGCCGCAGACGCTCGACGGATTGGTTG
>JBDSMA010000014.1:0-2081 GCA_039916085.1 Sphingomicrobium sp. | reverse complement strand
CCGTTGATGTCGGCGTCCAGCGACGCGGTCGTCGCAGCCGGGAAAGCGCTTGCCGCTTTGGCTGATGCCTCGCTGCTGGCGGGCGAGGTCGAAGCCGCGCGCCACGCTGCGCGGACGGCGGGCGAGGCAGTAGCCGACAAGCGCGCGGAAGCGGCGACCCGGGCGCGCGAAACCGCCGCCGACCGCGAGCGCCACGCCGCGGCTGGCAAGGAACAAGACGAGTGGCAGAACCGGGCGCGCAACGCCGAGCGCCGGCTTGTGGAAACCGCCGAGCGTGCCTCCGACCAGGCCGGGGAGCGCGACTCGCTGACCTGCGAGCCCGAGGGGCTGGCGGCGGTGATCGAGGCGCTGGAGCGCGACGCCGCGGCGAGCGAAGCGGCGATCAGCGCGGCAGCCGCCGCCGAGCGCGATGCCGAGCAGGCGGTGGCGATTGCCGCAACTGCGCAGGCCGAGGCCAGCGAGGCTTTCGCTCAGGCGCGCGAGGCGCGGGCAGGGGCCGCCGCGCGAGCCGAAGCGCAGGCGGCTCGGCGGGCCGACTATGCGGCGCAGTGCGGCGAGGTGTTCGAATGCCCGCCGCCGCTGCTGCCCGAGCGGATCGGCTTCGACCCCGCCGAACGCGCCGACCCCGAGGGCGAGAAAGCGACGCTCGACCGGCTGACCGCCGAGCGCGAACGGATCGGGCCGGTCAATCTGGTCGCCGAGAGTGAGCTCGCCGAACTCGACCAGGGGCGTGACCAGGCCACTGCCGAGCGCGACGAACTGGGTCAGGCGATCCACCGGCTGCGCGGCTCGATCGGCAACCTCAACCGCGAAGGCCGGGTGCGGCTGCTCGACGCATTCGCCAAGGTCGACGGGCATTTCCGCACCCTGTTCCGGACGTTGTTCGTCGGCGGAGAAGCGCATCTCGAGCTGGTCGAGAGCGACGATCCGCTCGAGGCGGGGCTGGAGATCATGGCCCAGCCGCCGGGCAAAAGGCTGTCGGCGCTGACCTTGCTGTCGGGCGGCGAGCAGGCGCTGACCGCGATCGCGCTGATCTTCGCCTTGTTCCTGACCAATCCGGCGCCGGTGTGCGTACTCGACGAGGTCGACGCCCCGCTCGATGACGCCAACGTCGAACGATTCTGCGAACTGCTGGAGCGGATGACCAAGGAGACCGACACGCGCTATTTGATCGTTACCCACAATGCCGTGACGATGGCCAGGATGCATCGCCTCTATGGGGTGACGATGATCGAGCAGGGGGTCAGCCGGCTCGTTTCGGTCGATCTTGGCGGCGCGGAGGAGTTGCTCGCGGCGGAATGATTATGCCGCCTACACCTTCGCCCCCTCGAAGCCTCTTTTCCGTCACTTGCCGCTCGCCCGGCTGGCGCTTAGACATTTTTGGTATGACCATGACCAAGATCGCGCGCCGAGCGCCGCTTTTCGCCCTCCTCGCCAGCACCGCCGCCTTCGCCCAGCCGGTGAAGGTCACGCCGATGACGCCTGACATTGTCGCTTCCTATGACCAGGTCCGCCCCGAGGCCGATTTCGTCAGGCGCGAGGCGATGGTGCCGATGCGCGACGGCGTGAAGCTGTACACCGTCATCCTGTTCAAGAAGGGCACGACGAACGGCCCAATCCTGCTGTCGCGCACGCCTTACGATGCCAAGGGATCAACCCACCGCATCGCCAGCCAGCGGCTGGTCGATGTGTTGCCGGCGATGGACGAGGAATTCGTCAACGACGGCTATGTACGGGTTTATCAGGACATTCGTGGGATGCACAAATCGGAAGGTCAGTGGATCCTGACCAGGCCGATCGCGGGGCCGCTCAATTCCACTGGGATCGACGAGTCGACCGACGCCTATGACACGATCGACTGGCTGGTGAAGAATGTCCCCGAGGGCAATGGCAAGGTCGGCGTGATCGGCTCAAGCTACCTTGGTTTCACCACGCTGATGGCGGAGATCAACCCGCACCCGGCATTGAAGGCGGCGGTGCCCGAAAGCCCGATGGTCGATACGTGGATCGGCGACGATGATTTCCACAACGGCGCGTTCCGCAACCCGACGCTCGACTACATCGTCGAAATGAGCACGGGC
>JBDSMA010000013.1:0-5939 GCA_039916085.1 Sphingomicrobium sp. | reverse complement strand
AGATGCCGGCCCGGAACAGGCGCCGCTCGCCGGTCCAACTGCCGACCATCTCGGCGACATTGTAGGCCCCCGTCGTCCCGCGCCACAGATTCTCCCCCTGGCCAATGCGGGCCTCTCGCGGGGAATGGGCGAAGCGCCCGCTGGCGGCCAGCGCGCGCGCATAAGCGATGGCGCCAGCCTCGAGGGCAGGATCCCAGCCTATCGGCGGAACCCCGACGCGCTGCCGCTCGAGATTGTGCAGCGCGAGGATTTCGGCGCCTATTGGCGCGTTCGGTTGGGCCATTGGCCGCTGGAAGTTCGCCAGTGGCGGGCCGGCGGACGAGGGAGCGGAATAAGCGATGCAACCCGCGAGAACGATAAGCAGCGGCGCGGCTGCGAGGAATCTATAGACGACGCGCATCACTTGGCTCCTGAATGTGTTCCTGCTTCCAGTAGCGAGCGAAAGTTGAAAGCGTGTGAATCGATCACGGAATTCGCCGCCAATATCTGTCGATTTTGCTCACGGTCTGGCATGGTCCTTCACCTCGGATGGGGCCGGGCCGTGATTTGAACGGACGGTTAAGGGAGAAGAGTGTGACTCAAGTGACAGGCTATACGTCGGAGCGGCTCGCGGCCGAACGCACCTTCCTGGCGTGGGTGCGGACCAGCATCGCGGTGATAACTTTGGGGTTCGTGGTCGCCAAATTCGGCTTGTGGATGCGCGAACTCGCGCTCCAGTTGAACCCGCATGCGTCAATTCAAAGTACGCATATGTCGCTTCCCATCGGGGTCGGGATGATGGGATTCGGGGCGGCTTTGGTGATCTTCGCGGCGTGGCATTTTCACGTCGTCTGCCAGGCCATCGAACGGGGCGAAATAAGGTCAAATCGAGGACTGGTCGTCGCCGTGACGGCGATCGTCGCCATCTTCGCCAGTGTCATGATCGTGTACATGTACCGTACCGCCGGGAGCATGTGACGGCCTTAACAAGGGCTCGCCTCGCCCGATGGCGGACGTCGGATTCCGGGACAAATCATCTGAAAAGAATGGTGGACGCACTAGGGCTCGAACCTAGGACCCGCTGATTAAGAGTCAGCTGCTCTACCAACTGAGCTATGCGTCCATGCCGGGAAACGGCGGCGCCTACGCTTCGCTTGGAAGGGGGGCGCGGGCGGGCGTCTAACAGCGATTGGGGAGGGGCGCAACCGCCTGCCGCGGCACCGTCAGGCCAGGCTGGTTCGGGTTCGCTGCTGCCGCTCCAGACCCATCAGCACGCCGAGGCACAGCATCACCGTCATCACCGCCGAGCCGCCGAAGCTGACCAGCGGCAACGGGATGCCGACCACGGGGGCGAGGCCCATGACCATCATCAGATTGACCGAGAAATAATAGAAAATGGTCATCGACAGTCCGGCGGCGGCGAGCTGCCCGAAGCGGGTCGGGGCGCCCCGGGCAACCGCCATGCCCCACCGCACGACCATCAGGAAGGCGAGGATGAGCAGCGCGCCGCCGACCCAGCCCCATTCCTCGACCATCGTCGCATAGACGAAATCGGTGTGGCCTTCGGGAAGATAGTTGAGGTGGCTTTGGCTGCCGTTGAGGAACCCCTTGCCCCAGAAGCCGCCGGAGCCGATGGCGATCTTCGACTGGCTGATGTGGTAGCCGGCGCCAAGCGGGTCGTTCTCCGGATTGAGGAAAATCAGGACGCGCTTGCGCTGATAGTCGTGCATCGTCGCGAACAGGATTGGCCCGGCGACCGCCGCCACGCCCGCCGCCGACAGGAAATACCACATCGGCAATCCCGCCAGGAACATTACCGTAACGCCCGACAGCATGACCATCATCGCGGTGCCGAGGTCGGGCTGGACGAGGATCAGCGTCGCCGGGACCATGATCAGCGCGCCCGCCGGCCAGAGCCCGCGCCATCGCCGGACATCGCTCGCGGGGATCAGGTCGTAGAAACGGGCGAGGGTGAGGACGATGGCTGGCTTCATGAATTCCGAGGGCTGGAGTCGGATGACGCCGAGATCGACCCAGCGCTGGGCGCCCTTGCCGACGAAGCCGATCGCCTCGACCGCGACCAGCATGATGAGGATCCCGATAAATGCGGGGAAGGTCAGCTGTTTGACCGTCTGTTCCGGGATCCACGACACCGCCAGAGCGAGACCGAAAAAGATGAGGATGATAATACCCTGCTTCATCGCCCACGGCCGCCACGAGCCGCCCGCCGCCGAATAAAGCGTGACGAGGCCAATCGCGCAGATGCCGAAGACGATGAAGATCAGTTTCCACGGCAGCCGCGCGAGCGGTTGCGGGATGATCGCCGAGGAAATCATGTCGGGTCGGAACGAAGCGGCGGCAGGCCGTTGGCGGCGCGCCACGCGGCGGTACGCTGGCTGATCCGCTGATCGAGCGAGCCGCCGATCGATCCCTCATAAGCGGCGAGCGCGGCCAGGCCCTTGGGCTTGTCGAACAAATAGGTCATCACGTCGCGCACCAGCGGCGCCGCGACCTGCGCCCCGAACCCGCCATGCTCGATCACGGCGGCGGCGGCGTAGCGCGGGTTTTCGACCGGGGCGAAGCCGACGAACAGGCTGTGGTCGCGCATCCGCCAGGCGAGGCTCTCGTTCGAACGAACGCCCCCGGACGCGCGCTCGCCCATGGTGATGCGGCGCACCTGCGCGGTACCGGTCTTGCCTGCCATGGCGATAGAGTCGAACGGCAGCCTGGCGGCGGCGGCGGTGCCGCGGATGGTTACCTGCCCCATCGCTTCGCGGACGAATTCGAGATCCTTGGCGGAGACGGCCAGGTCCGGCATCTGGCTGCGGCGGGAGCCGGTCAGCCGGGGCTGCAACATGCGGCCGGAGGCAATCCGCGCGGCCATCACCGCCAGCTGCAGCGGATTGACCAGCACGTTGCCCTGGCCGATCGACATGTTGATCGTGTCATAGGCCTGCCACGCGCGGTGGTAGCGGCGCTGCATCCATTCGGGATCGGGTACGGTGCCGAACCGCTGCGAGGCCAGCGGCAGGTCGAACTTTTCCTGGAAGCCCATCAGCCGGGCCATCGGCGCGATATATTCGACCCCGGCGCGCAGCGACATGGTGTAGAAATAGACGTCGCAACTGCGGATGATCGCATCGTCCATTGCCACCGAGCCGTGGCGCGCGTCGCAGTGGAAGATGTGGTTGCCGAGCGGGAAGGTGCCGTTGCAAAATACCCGGGTGCGCGGGTCGATGCCGGCTTTGAGCAGTGCCAGGCTCATCAGCGGCTTGATCGTCGATCCGGACGGATAAAGGCTTTCGGTGACCTTATCGACCAGCGGCAGATGGTCGTTGTCCGACAGCATTTTCCATTCGTTCCTGCTGATCCCGTCGGAGAAATTATTGGGATCGAACGAGGGCATCGACGGCATTGCCAATATGTCGCCGGTCGGCACGTCGATGACCACGATCGATCCGGAATTCTCGCCGATCCGCCGCGCCGCATAATCATGCAAATCGGCGTCGATGGTCAGCTTGATCGACTTGCCGCTGCGGTCGGGCTTGGCATCCAGCTCGCGCACCAGCTTGCCGCGCGCGGTAACCTCGACCCGCTGGCCGCCCGGCTCGCCGCGCAAATCCTTCTCGAAGGTCTTTTCCAGCCCTTCCTTGCCGATTTTGACGCCGGGAATGATGAGCAATGGATTCTTGTTTTCGGCCTCATATTCCTGGGTCGAGGCGGAACCGACGTAGCCGACCAGCTGCCCCACCGCGCTGCCCGCCGGATAATAGCGAGCAAATGCGCGCGACGGCGCGACGCCGGGAAGCTCCGGCAGGCGCACGGTGATCGCGGCATATTGGTCGAACGGGATATTGTCGGCGACCGACACCGGGCGGAACCCGTGCGAGGCGTCGAGCTCGCGCTCGATCCGCTCAATCTCGTCCGGCGGCAACTGGAGCAGAGACGCGAGGGTTTCGATGACCCTCGGCCGGTCTTCCAGCTGTTGCGGAATGATGTCGACCCGGAAGCTCGACCGGTTAATCGCGATCGGCTTGTCGTTGCGGTCGACGATCCAGCCGCGCCGCGGCGGCACGGGGATTAGCTGAACCCGGTTACTTTCGCTGAGCAGTTTGTAGTGCGCGTTCTGGGCAATCGCGAGATAGCCGAGGCGGGTAATCAGCGCCCCGCCGACCGCCAGCTGCGCGCCGCCGACCAGCAGCATCCGCCGCGAGAAGGTCAGCGCCTGATGCGCGCCGGTGTAACGCGCTGCCTTCATTGCCCCATCCGCCAGCGGTCGATCCGCCGCACCAGATAAGCGGCGATCGGAAAGCACAACGGGGCGATTAGCAGCGACGGCCATTCGCTGGCTACCCGCACCGGCGCCCCGCCCAGCGCCGCGACGCGCCATTGCGCCAGTTCGGCAAGGATGAGGAGCAGCGTCGCGAGGATCCATTCGAGCCAATAGTCGCGCCACATCGTGCGCCGGTCGATGACATCCATGGCCAGCATGAACGCCGTCCACAGCGCGACCGACAGGCCGAGCGGACTGCCCGTGACCAGGTCGTTCCACAACCCGAGCGGCGCCGCGACCCACGCCGGCCAGGTATCGGCGCGCAGCATTCGCCAGGCGAGCAACATCAGCAGCCCGGCGTTGGGCCACCAGCCATGCGCCGAGACGATCGGCAGGACTGCCAGCAGGGAGGCGAGGGCGACGCTCAACGCGGGCACAATCTCGTGGCCGGATCGCGCGCCACGCGACAGCGGCCGGTTGCCCATCGATAGTGCCGAGCGGACCATCGCTAGCGCTCCCCGGCCGGGCGGGCCGCCTCGGCCAGCGCGGCGGGCTCAAACGGCGGCTCGACCAGCGCGAAGCTGGCCCGGCCGGGATCCGCCAGCGGCAGCGCGATGGCGCCATCGTCGTCGAGCCTGACGATTTTGGCGATCGGCACCAGCGGCGGATAGAGGCCGCCCGTTCCGGAGGTGACGATGATGTCCCCGCGCTTGAACGGATTGCGACCGACCTCGAGCGGGCGAACATCGATCGTTCCGTCGCCGCGCCCGGTGGCGATTACCGTCAGGCCACCGCGCAGCAGGCGGGCGGGGACAATGTTGGCGCGGTCGGTTACCAGCAGCACGCGGCTGGCGAAATGGCCGGTCTCGACGACACGGCCGATCAGCCCGTCGGCGGCGCGCACCGGCATGCCGACCGCGACCCCGTCGTTGCTGCCGATCGACAGCACGGCGAAGCGCCGCGGACTCTCGAATGAGGAACCGACAATGCGCCCGGTCGCAACCGTAGTCCGTTCTCTCTCTCGCAGGGCCAGCACGCGCTTCAGTTCTTCATTCTCGAGGAGAACGGCCTTGGCCTCGACCATCCGCCGCATCAGCGCCGCCCGCTGGCGCTTCAGGTCGCCGTTCTGGCGGGCGGCGTTGCAATAGTCGCCGGCGCCGCTGGCCAGGCCGGTGACGGTAGTGGCGATATCGTTAAGGCCGGAGCTGAGCGGGGCGGTGACGTCGAGCGCCGCGCCGCGCACCGCCGAATAGCTATTCGGGGCGACCAGCGACAGGACCAGCATGATGAACCCTATGACGATCGCCGCGACCGCCGCGACGAAGCCAAAGAACAGGCCATATTGCGCTCGCCTCGACCAGCCGGGGCGGGGTCCCGCGGAGGCCGCCACGGGCCTAGCTTACGCCGTTTGCAGGACGCCGCGGAACTGCTCTTCCTCGAGCGCGCGGCCGGTGCCCAGCGCGACGCAGGTCAGCGGGTCCTCGGCGACCGTCACGGGAAGCCCGGTCTCGTCGCGCAGCACCTCGTCGAGTCCTTGGAGCAGCGCGCCGCCCCCTGTCAGGACAATGCCCTGGTCGCAGATATCGGCGGCCAGTTCGGGCGCGGTATTCTCCAGCGCGATGCGGACGCCTTCGACGATCGTCCCGACCGGCTCGGACAGCGCCTCGGCGATCTGGCCCTGGTTGAT
>JBDSMA010000012.1:0-4682 GCA_039916085.1 Sphingomicrobium sp. | reverse complement strand
CCAAGCGAAAAATGGCCGCGCGGACAAAAAAGTGAAGATTTGATTCATTATGGGACGAAGGTGAGTCCCGTAAGCCGCAGTTACCGCCAGTAAAGCACCCCGTCCGATAATTATTCGAGGGTGAGCGGGCGAATTGTCGGCACCAGGAACGCCCAGCAGAAGGCTCCGGCGAGACACACTGCCGCGGTCAGCCAATAGGCATTGTCGTAGGAGCCGGTCGTGTCGATGATCATGCCGGTCACGATTGGCCCGACAATCCCGGCGAGATTGCCGATAGCGTTCTGGATGCCGATAAAGCTGCCCGATGCGCGCGGGCCGGCGAACATCTGCGCGACCGCGAATAAATTGAGGCCGGCGGATGCGTTTGCAGCACCGACCACCATCAGCCAGATCGTGATCGTGCCCGGGGTCCGCGCGGCCATCAGGCCGATCACGCCCACGGCCAGGACCAACTGCGCGAGCGCGCACGACCAACGTCGGAAGGCGGCCTCGTCGCGCCCGCTCCGAGTCCACCGATCGCTCGCCCACCCCTGAACCAATGCGCTGACTGCCTGGGCGATGAAGCCTAACGTTGCGATATAGGTCATCTCGGTCAGCGAAAATCCCCGGCTTTGAACCAGGTACAGCGGAATCCAGCTGACGATGAAATAAACCGGGTAAGTCGCGGTGAAGTGGGTGACCCCCATGATCCAGGGCGCTTTTTGTCGAGCGACGGCCGAGAACGCTGGGGCGGCCTCGCGCTTGCCGGGCGCGAACTGAGGAAGCCGGCGGGCTTTGAACAGCCAAACCGGCACCCACAGCAGTGTCACCGCGCCGAACAGGAAGAACATCGGGCGCCAGCCATAAGCTGCGACCATCAACCCGCCGGCCAGCGTTCCAACCACCGGTCCGAGCGCGATTCCCAAGGCGAAGGTGCTATTCGCGATGCCACGATTCTCCGCGGCGACATGGCGCGCGATGACCTTGGACGCGCCGGGAAAGGTGATGCTTTCGCCAAGCCCGAGGAGCAGGCGAAATGCGACCAAAGCGCCGATACCGCCGACGAACCCGATCGCAATCGTGCTCAGCGCCCATAACGCCAGCCCAGCGGCGAGCAGTCGATAGACGCACCAGCGGTCGCACGCGTAACCGACCGCGAATTGGATCGGCGCATAGATCCAGAAGAAAGCCGAGACGGCGAGGCCGAATTGGGTCGCGGTGAGGCCGAGCTCGGGCTTGAGCAGTGGCGCCGCGATCGCGATCGCGCCGCGATCGATATAATTGAGCAGGACGGCAAGGCCGAGCAGCAAAACGAGGCCGAGCGCGGCGACGGGGCGAGCGGGTGCGGGTGCTGCCATTGTCGCCATGCGCTAATCCCCCTGCCCCCGCAGCCTGATGCATAGCATGGCTTGAGCCCGGAGCTAGTAGCCTTGCTTGAGCGCCGACAAGAGGCGGCCGATCATGCCGCTTTCCTTCTTGGTCTGGCGCACCCCGAACGGGCCGATGTCGCGCAGGTCGCCGCTGTCCGAGCCGGCCAGCATCGCCAGCCCGACCAGGCTGGAAAAGGCCGGGCCGCCGTGCGCCTCGGGAAGCCCGGTCAGGGTTCGCGGCCGGCCGACCCGGACGGCGCGGCCAAGGATGCCCTGCATATAATCGGCAATGTTCTTCAATTCCGCGCCGCCGCCGGTCAGCACCACCTGGCGCCCGACCGGGCCAGTGAATCCGAGGCTCTTGAGGGCAGCGTCGATCGCCCCGGTGTGCTCCTCGACCCGCTGACGGATGACGGTCATCAGCTGGGCGCGGGTGATGCGGGTCGGCTCACCGCCATTCTCGGCCCCTATCGGTGCGGCGTCGATCATTTCGTGATTGTCGCGTGGGGAAGTCATGGCAGAGCCGTAAAAACATTTCAGCCGCTCGGCGTCGCGTCGCTGGACTCCAAAGGCACAAGCAATGTCATCCGTGATGTCCTTGGCGCCCAAGGGGATCGACCGCAGCCCGACGAGCATGCCGCCGACGTGGAGCGAGACGTTGGTAACTTCCGCCCCCAATTCGATTAGCGCTACGCCGAGGTCGCGTTCCTCCGGGGTCAGGCAGGCAAGCGCGGCGGCGACCGGCGAAGCGACGATCCGGCGAACGCCAAGATGCGCCGAGCGGATGACGAAATCGATGTTGCGGAGAGGCGCCGGATCGGCGGCGACGACATGGATATCGACGCCTAGCCGGTCGGCATGGAGTCCGATCGGCTGGCGCACCCCTTCAACGCCGTCGATGGTATAAAGCGCCGGCTGCGCATGCAGGACGAGCTGGCCCGAACGGTCGATCGCGCCGCGACCCGCGACGAGCAGCTGGTCGATGTCCGATTGCTCGATCTGGTGCCCGCCAAGCTCGACCTCTACATTGGCGATGTCACTGACCAGACCGCCGGCGCCGAAGCTGGCCCAAACATCGTCGATCGTCACTCCGGAGATGCGCTCGGCGATTTCGACTGCCTCACGCACCGCAACCTCGGTCGCGACCATGTCGGTGACATAGCCGCGCTTGACCCCGCGGCTCTCGCGCTGGCCGGTGCCGAGCACGCGCAGCCGCCCGTCATCGTCACGCGTAACGATCAGTGCGCCGACCTTCGACGAGCCGATATCAAGCGCGGCGATCAGCGGTTTTTCGGGATTGGCGGACATCGCGGTGTGGAATCAGCCTTCGGACTTGGGTGCGGGGACAATCGGCTCGCCGGCCGCGCGCGGCAGGCGGACGGTCATCTTGCCAGGGATTCTAAGGTCGAAGCGAAGCATGCCGCGACCGAGCAAACCGCTCGATTTGTCGATCCGGGCGAATTTGGCAAGCGCTTGCCGCGCCGCCTGCTGGCCTTCAGGCAAAGCGATCGTCTCCCCGGTCTGGAGCGCGAGGTCCCAGCGGCGCTGGCCAACCCAGCTGGCCGAGACAAGCTGCGCTTTCATCGCCGGCAGCGGCGCGAGCATTGCGTTCAACTCGCGGGCGTGGGCATTGGCGCCAGGGCCGATCAGCAACGGCAGATCGGGCATTCGACTGACCGGCACGCGGTCGAGCACCACGCCTTCGGAATCGATCAGGTTGAGCCGGTCGGCGTCCTGCCACAGCGCGGCTGGTGCGCGTTCGACGATGTCGACGACCAGCGTGTCGGGATAGCGGCGCGACACCCGCGCATCCTTGACCCAGCCGAAGCCGAGCAGCTTGGCGCGGATGTCGGCGACATCGACCAACGGCAGCGCCGCCGCCTTCTGGTCGAGGGCGATGCGGTAAACCGGCTTGGGATCCATCCGCCGCGTGCCCTGGACTTCCACCGAGCGGACGCGGAATCCCGCCTCTCCGACGGCCTCTCCAGCTGCCCTCGCCGCCTTGGCGGGAAGATCGAGCGCGATGGCGGCGACGATGGCGATCGCCAGCACGAACAAGGCGAACATCCAGCCTGCCAGGCGGTTGGCCTGAGCCTGCTTCATTGGCAGCTTCGATGCGATCTTGCGCGGTACCGCTACGCGGCCCGCGGGCTTGCGCGGGGCGGACCGCGCGCCTTCGCCGCGGCGGACACGCGTCGCGCTCATCCGGGCCGCCTTGAATCAAGGGCCTCGGCGATGATCCGCTCAACCAACTCGCCATAGGGAATGCCCTTCTGCCGCGCCTGCTCGGGCACCAGGCTCAAGGCGGTCATTCCTGGCTGGGTATTGACCTCAAGCAGATAGAGGCCGGCCTCGCCCAGTTCATCATCCCAGCGGAAATCGGACCGCGAAGCACCTTTGCAGCCAAGGAAGCGGTGCGCCGCGGCAGCCATGCCCATCATCGAATCCGCGATCGCGGACGGCACGTCCGCCGGGCAGACATGTTCCGTCATTCCATCCGTATATTTGGCGTCAAAATCATAGAAACCGGCCTTGGGCTTCAATTCGGTGACGCACATCGCCTCCCCGCCGAGCACCGCGACGGTCAACTCTCGCCCGCGGATGAACGGCTCGGCCAGCAACCGGTCGAAATGCTTCCACGGCCCCTCGGCCTTGGCGCTTATCGGGTGGCCATGGTTGCCGCCCTCGGTGATGATGGCGACGCCGACCGAACTGCCTTCGTTGACCGGTTTCAGGACATAAGGCCGGGGCATCGGGTCGCCTTCGTAGAGGCTGGCGCTGTCGACCATCTTGCCCTTGGGCATGCGAATGCCGTGCGGCACCAGCACCGCCTTGGTCAGCTCCTTGTCGATGGCGATGGCCGAAGTGGCGCAGCCCGAATGGGTGTAGGCGATGCCCATCAGGTCGAGCATGCCCTGCACCGTGCCGTCCTCGCCCGGCGTGCCGTGGAGCGCGTTGAACACCACGTCGGGCCCGATTTCAGCCAGCCGCCGCGCGACGTCGCGATCCATGTCGAGCGGCGTAACGCTGGCGAACCCGCGCTCCTTCAACGCCGCGACCACCCCCTCGCCGCTCATCAACGACACCGGTCGCTCGGCCGACCAGCCGCCCATCAGCACGACGATGTTGAGGTCTTTGTTCAGTCCGGCCACGCTCACGCCACTCCGATCCGCTGGATTTCCCATTCAAGGGTGATGTTGGTCTGATCCTGCACCCGGCGCCGTACTTCCTCGCCGAGCTGCTCGATATCCGATGACGTTGCGTTACCGAGGTTGAGCAGGAAATTGCAATGCTTCTCCGACACTTGCGCGTCGCCGATCGTGAGCCCGCGAC
>JBDSMA010000011.1:0-5381 GCA_039916085.1 Sphingomicrobium sp. | reverse complement strand
CCGTCCATGTCGTCGCTGAAGGCGATCAGGCGGGTCGCCGCGCCGCCGGTCAGCTCCTCATAGGCGTGGCGGACCATCGACGTGCGGAGCACTTCGTTGAACGTGCCGATATGCGGCAGTCCCGACGGGCCGTAGCCGGTTTCGAACAGCATGGCCTCGCCGTCGGGCTTGGCGCCAAATGGTCCATCGGGGGCCCAGCGTTTGAGCAGCTTGCGCGCTTCCTCATATGGCCAGGCCTTGCTGGTCATTGCCGCGGCTCGCAGTGCGTCGCTGCTCAACTGTTGCCCTTTCGTTCCGGTGCGGCCAAGACCTGATAATCGTGGCCGTTCCTTTGCCCCTTCCCGCCCTTCATGCAACCCACGCCGGCATCTGGATCGCGACTCCGGATGGCACGGCGCACGAGGCGTCGCGGGGCGAGGCGATCGCTCGCCTGGCCGAAACGCCGCATATATTATTGAACGCGCCGCTGGTCGGACAGCGGCTTGGCTATCCCGATATTTCCGGGCTCGATCTTCTCGAACTTCATGCCTTTGCGCGGCCGGCGCGGTTCGTGGTGCCGACCGTGGCGGGACTTTGCCGGGCGGTGGGATTGGCTGTGCCGGGGCGCGACGCCGAGGCCGCCGCCGCGCTATTATCCATTGCAAGACGATTGCTTGAGGCGATGGAGGATGAAAACTGGGCGGAGCGCGAGGGGGCGTGGACGGTCAATGCCTCGCTCACCCGGCTGGGCTGGGGTTGGGCGCCATTCGTCGCGCAGCGGGTGATCAAGCCAGAAGGCGGAGAGCGGATGCTGTTTTCGCGCTTGCCGCAATGGGAGGAAGGCGCCGAGCGACCGCCGCCGCGCACCGTCTCGATCAAGCCTGGCGAAGCCGAGGCGCGGCTGGCCGAGCTGACCGGCAAGGACGCCGAACCGCGCGAAGGGCAAAAGGCCATGGCCGGCGCGGCGTCGGCAGTGTTTGACCCGCGACGAGCGGCGGGCGAGCCGAATATGCTGCTGGCGGAAGCCGGCACCGGGATCGGCAAGACGCTCGCCTACCTCGCTCCCGCATCCCTATGGGCAGCCAAGGCAGGCGGGACGGTGTGGGTTTCGACCTTCACCAAGGCGCTTCAGCGCCAGCTTGATGCGGAGGGCGCGAAGCTGTTTCCCGACGCGGCCGAACGCAACAAACGAATCGTGATTCGCAAGGGACGCGAAAATTACCTGTGCCTGCTCAACCTCGAAGACGCGATGCAGGGCGCGTTTGCGGGGCGGGCCGCGGTCCTCGCCCAGCTAGTCGGGCGGTGGGCGGCCTATACCAAGGATGGCGACATGGTCGGCGGCGACATGCCCGGCTGGCTGCCAAGCCTGTTCCGCCGGGCCGGGGCGGCGGCGCTGACCGACCGCCGCGGCGAGTGCGTCTACGCCGGCTGCCCGCACTATCGGAAATGTTTCATCGAACGCGCCGAACGGGCCGGGCGCGAAGCCGACCTGGTCATCGCCAACCATGCGTTGGTGATGGTCAACGCGGCTCGCGGACGCCCCGACGCTCCGACGCGGATCATGTTCGACGAGGGTCATCATCTGTTCGACGCCGCCGATTCGACTTTTTCCGCCGCGCTGACCGGCCAGGAGGCGATAGAAATGCGGCGCTGGATTGTCGGCCCCGAAGGCAAGTCGCGCGGCCGGCGGCGCGGGCTCGCGGCGCGGCTGATCGACGTCTGCTCCTATGACGACCAGGGCGCCACGGCGCTCGAGGCCGCGGTCGAGGCGGCGCGGGCGTTGCCGTCAGAGGGCTGGCTGGCGCGCCTGTCGGAAGGTTCGCCGTTCGGCCCGGTCGAGGAATTGCTCCACCATGTGCGCGGCACCGTCTATGCCCGCGCCAAGGCGCAGGAGGCGGGCTATGGGCTGGAGACCGAGCTCGCCGAACCCGACGGGAATCTGGTGTCGGCGGCGGCTTTCGCACTGGAGTCGCTCGACGCGCTGGCCAAGCCGCTGGCGGCGTTGACCCGGCGGCTCGAAGCGATCCTGGAGAATGCGCCCGACTGGCTCGACTCGCAGGCCCGGGCGCGGGTCGATGGCGCGATCAGCGGCCTCGCTTGGCGTCGCGAGACGCTGGGCGCGTGGATTGCATTGCTCGGGCGGATCGGCGGAGTCGCCGACCCCGATTTTGTCGACTGGCTGGCGATTGAGCGAGTCGAGGGGCGCGAATATGACATGGGATTGCATCGCCATTGGCTCGACCCGACGCGTCCACTGGCCAAGGCGGTCCTAGAGCCGGCGCATGGCGTGCTGGTAACCTCGGCGACCCTGCGCGGCGCGGAAGGTTGGCCGAGCGCCGAGGAACGGACGGGCGCGACGCACCTGGCGGGTGCGACTCGCCATTTCGAAGCCCAGAGCCCGTTCGACTATGCCGTCCAGGCCGAAGTGCTGATCGTCACCGATATCGGCCGAAACGACATCGCCGCGCTGGCCGGAGCCTTTGCCCGCCTGATCGAGGCGGCCGGCGGCGGGACGCTGGGGCTATTCACCGCCATCCAGCGGCTGCGCGCGGTCCACGCCCGGATCGCCGACCGGCTGGCGCGCGAGGGACTGCCGCTGCTCGCCCAGCATCTCGACCCGATCGACACCGGCACACTTGTCGATATGTTCCGCGACGACCCGCGTTCGTCCTTGCTTGGCACAGACGCGCTGCGTGATGGGGTCGATGTCCCGGGCGAGTCGCTGCGGCTGGTGGTGATGGAACGGGTGCCGTGGCCGCGCCCGACGGTGCTTCACGCGGCGCGGCGGCTGGCCAACGGCGGCAGTGCCTATGACGACCGAGTGGTGCGCGCCCGGCTCGCCCAGGGATTCGGCCGGCTGATCCGGCGGCAGGGCGACCGCGGGTTGTTCGTGATCCTGTCGAGCGCGCTTCCATCACGCCTCCTCAATGCCTTTCCACCCAAAGTCAGCGTGTCGCGGGTGCCGCTCGACCGGGCGATCGCCCGGGTCGGCGAGCGGTTACTCGGACAGAGCGTCGTGGAGCCGGTCGCGAAGCGCGGTGAGCCGGTCGATATCGACCCCGGCGGATGCGCCTGAGCCGGCGCCGATTGCCGGGCTTTCTATTGCGTCCGGGGCCGGCATCAGTGCGCTGGCCGGCGTCGGACGGGCTTGCGCAGCCAGTGTGCCCCCGTCACCCGACCGCAGCAGTTTCTGCACGCCTTTGACGGTATAGCCTTCCTCGCTCAGCAGGCGATGGATACGGCGCGCGAGAGCGACGTCGGCGGGCCGGTAATAGCGGCGATTGCCCGCGCGCTGAAGCGGCTTCAACTGCGGGAAGCGGGTTTCCCAATAACGCAAGATATGTTGCGCAACACCGAGCTCGGCGCTCAGCTCGCCGATCGTTCGGAAGGCGTCCGGAGACTTATCGCCCGCCACCATCGAAAGTTTATTTCGCGATCCGGTCGCGCATGATCTGACTGGCGCGGAACGTCATCACCCGCCGCGGCGCAATCGGCACTTCGACACCGGTCTTGGGATTGCGACCAACGCGCTCCCCTTTGTCGCGCAGGATGAAACTGCCGAAGCCCGAAATCTTGACGTTGTGGCCGACCGACAGCGAGTGACACATATAGTATAGGACGCGTTCGACGACGCTGGCGCTTTCGGCGCGCGACAGGCCCAGACGATTATGCACAACATCGGCCAAATCGGCGCGGGTCAGCGTGCCCGAGTGCAATGAAGCCGTAGCCCGTGCGATTCCCGCATCCGCCATTTTGATATCTCCGCCCCCAAAGCAACGCCGAAGCGCTGCCATATCATTACGCTACCTTAAACTTCCGCTGTCGGCAAATCGACTTTTGCCAGATTTCCCAGACGGTTCAATAGCGAATGGCGGCCGCGCCCCAGGTAAATCCGCCGCCCATCGCTTCCAGCACGATAAGGTCGCCCTTGCGGATGCGCCCGTCGCGCACGGCGACGTCGAGCGCCAGCGGCACTGAAGCGGCCGACGTGTTGGCATGCTGGTCCACCGTGACCACGATTTTTTCGGGGGGAAGGCCGAGTTTTCGGGCGGTGGCGTCAAGGATTCGCAGGTTCGCCTGGTGCGGCACGAGCCAGTCGATATCGGCCGGGGTAAGGTCGATCGCGGCTAGCACTTCGGCCAAAACCTCGGCGAGATTGACGACCGCGTGGCGGAACACTTCGCGCCCTTTCATCCTCAGCTTGCCGACCGTGCCAGTGGTCGACGGCCCGCCATCGACGAACAGCATGTCATTGTGGCGCCCATCGGCGTGGAGCCGAGTCGCGAGGACGCCCGAGTCGCCCTTTTCCGCCGCCAGCACCAGCGCCCCGGCGCCGTCGCCGAACAACACGCAAGTGGTGCGGTCTTCCCAATCGAGAATGCGGCTGAATGTCTCGGCGCCGATAACCAGCGCTGCCTTGGCGCTGCCGCCGCGCAACATCGAGTCGGCGACCGACAAAGCATAAAGGAAGCCGGTGCACACGGCGTGGACGTCGAACGCGATGCAATCGTCAATGCCGAGCGCTGCCTGGACCTTGGTCGCCGACGACGGGAAGGTCTGGTCGGGCGTGGCGGTGGCGAGAACGATAAGGCCGATGTCGGTTGCCGAGATGCCGGCGGCGTCGAGTGCGCGGCGCGCCGCATCGGTCGCGAGCGATGCGGTGGTTTCACCCTCGCCGGCGATATAGCGGCTGCGGATCCCGGTGCGCTCGACGATCCACTGGTCGGTGGTATCGACCGTCTCGCACAGCTCGGCATTGTCGACCCGGCGCGCGGGGAGCGCGGAGCCGGTACCCTTGATCACCGCACGCAAGGTCATTCGCCGGGTTCGTGCGCGAAGGCGTGGGCACGGAATTCGTCGAGGTCGTCGCCGATCTTGCGGGTGATGTCGTTGCGGACCATCTGGGCGGCGACACCGATGGCGTTGGCGACGCCCTTGGGATTAGCGCTGCCGTGGCTCTTCACCACCAGCCCGTTGAGCCCGAGGAAGACAGCACCATTGTGGTTGTTGGGGTCGAGGTGGACCTTGAGCAGGTTGAGCGCCGGGCGCGACAAAGCGAAGCCTGCCTTTGAGCGGAAGGATGAGGTGAAGGCGCGGCGCAGAAGGTCGGTGACGAATCGGGCAGTGCCCTCGGCGGTTTTCAGGGCGATATTCCCCGAAAACCCGTCGGTGACGACCACGTCGACATCGCCCCGCGACAATTTGTCGCCTTCGGTGAAGCCGTCGAACAGCAGAGGCAGGTAAGTAGCGTCACGCAATAAAGCGGCGGCCTCCTTCAACTCTCCGGTGCCCTTCAACTCCTCGGTGCCGATGTTGAGCAGCTTCACCCGCGGCTTGGCGATGCCGAGCACGGTGCGCGAATAAGCCGCGCCCATGACAGCGAACTGGACCAGGTTTTGGGC
>JBDSMA010000010.1:0-2847 GCA_039916085.1 Sphingomicrobium sp. | reverse complement strand
GCGCTTAAGAAGGAAACCGACGCCGCGTCGAAGGACCGCCTCGTCACCCTCGAAGGCGAACTCGCCAACCTCGAGCAGCAATCGTCCGAACTGACCACCCGGTGGCAGGCGGAAAAGGACAAGATCGGCGCCGAGGCCGAGTTGAAGGCGCAGCTCGACGCCGCCCGCATCGAATTGGACCAGGCCCAGCGCGGCGGCGACCTCGCCCGCGCCGGGGAGCTTCAATATGGCCGCATCCCAGACCTCGAGAACAAGCTCGCCGAGGCCGCGGTCGCATCGAAGGGCGCGATGCTTCGCGAGGAAGTCACCAGCGAGGACATCGCCGCGGTCGTCAGCCGCTGGACCGGCGTCCCGGTCGAACGGATGCTGGCCGGCGAGCGCGAGAAATTGCTGACGATGGAGAGCGCCATCGGCGCCCGCGTCATCGGCCAGGCCGAAGCGGTCAAGGCCGTCAGCGCCGCCGTCCGCCGCGCCCGCGCCGGACTGCAGGACCCCAATCGCCCGCTCGGGAGCTTCCTGTTCCTCGGCCCGACCGGCGTCGGCAAGACTGAACTGACCAAGGCGCTGGCCGGCTTCCTGTTCGACGACGACACGGCGATGGTCCGCATCGACATGTCCGAATATATGGAGAAGCACGCCGTCGCCCGGCTGATCGGCGCGCCGCCGGGCTATGTCGGCTATGAGGAAGGCGG
This sequence comes from Sphingomicrobium sp., assembly GCA_039916085.1. Classification (GTDB taxonomy): domain Bacteria; phylum Pseudomonadota; class Alphaproteobacteria; order Sphingomonadales; family Sphingomonadaceae; genus Sphingomicrobium. The sequence continues at coordinate 2,155 of JBDSMA010000010.1, read as the reverse complement.
CGTGCTTACCGAGGCGGTTCGCCGCCGGCCCTATCAGGTGGTCCTGTTCGACGAGGTCGAAAAAGCCCATGCGGATGTGTTCAACATCCTGCTCCAAGTGCTCGACGACGGCCGCCTGACCGACGGACAGGGCCGCACGGTCGATTTCGCCAACACCATCATCATTCTGACCTCGAACCTCGGCAGCCAGTATCTCGCCGCACTCGGCGACAACGAGGATACCGCCAAGGTCGAGGCCGAGGTGATGGACGTCGTGCGCGCCCATTTCCGCCCCGAATTCCTCAACCGGCTGGACGAGATCATCCTGTTCCACCGCCTGAACGAGAGCCACATGGGACCGATCGTCGACATCCAGATCGAGCGGCTGCGGGCGCTGCTGGCCGACCGCAAGGTCAGCCTTGAACTGACTGACGCGGCGCGGGCGTGGCTCGGACGCACCGGCTACGACCCGGCCTATGGCGCGCGGCCATTGAAGCGCGCGGTGCAGAAATATCTGCAGGATCCGCTGGCCGACGAAATCCTCGCCGGCCGGGTGCCCGATGGCGCCACGGTCAAGGTCGATGCGGGTGACGACCGGCTGGTGCTGACAGCAGGCTAGTTCGAAACCGCGCCCGGCGTCGGGCCGGCGTGATCGCGAGCGGCCTGGAGCGCGTCCTGGCTGCGCGCGGTCATCGCGTTCCACTCGGCCTGAGTGCGGCAGGTGCTGCGCGGCATGATCGAGCCGGTCTCGATCGCCCGCCGGCAAACTTTCTTGACCTTTTCCTTGGCCGTCGCGGCGACCGGGACCGATGCGGCCTCCACCGTGGGATCGGCGGCGATCGACGGAGCGGGCAAGGGAACGAGGGCGGCGAGACACAGGGTCAGTCGAACAATACGCATTTCAAAGCTCCACCAAGGCCGCCCAGCGGCCGATCCGAAAGACTGCTTAGTCGTTTTGAACAAAGCATAAAAGCCCGTCGTGGGCCAGGTTTCGACGGACGGTCCGGGATTGCCGGCCGCCGGACAAAAAAGGGCGGCACCGAAGTGCCGCCCAAGTTTTTTTCCGGAAGCGGGGGTTAGAAGTTAACCCGCGCGCCCATCCGGAAGTAGCGGCCGATGAAGCCCGACTGGGCCCATGCGACGTTGTAGTTGTAGATGCCATAAGCAGCCGACGGATCGTACGGTGCCTTGGTATCGAGCAGGTTGAGGACGTTGGCGTAAAGCGTGAAGTGATCGCCCACGTCCAGCGCCATGGTCAGGTCGTGTGACATGAACGACTTGCCGCGGCAAAGGATCGGCGTGCCATCGTCATAGGTGACGACCGATGCACCGATGTTGGTCGTGGCGCACTCGCCCGGAGCTCCGCCGTAATCGGTCGACGCAAGATCATAACCGCTGGTGTAGTAGCTGGTCAGGCTGGTCTTGAAGCGCCCGAAATCGAGCGTGTTCTGCCAGCTGCCGCGCCACTTCGGCGCACCCGAGCACGACGTCACGTCGCACGGGCTGAGCGTGCCGTCATAACGCTGCACGTTGCCGTTGTCATAGGTCTTGGAATATTTCAGCAGGTAGGACGCCTCAAGGTAGCTGGTCCACTTGACCCGGCCGATCTGGAAGCGGCTGGTCGCACCGAAATCGACACCCTTGGAGAGCAATGAGTTGGCGTTCTGGAAGAGATACTCGATCGTTCCGATTTGCGGCAGCGCACCCGGATTGGCAAGATCCGGAAGACCTGGGGTTACAGTGATGCCAGGAACCGTCACTACACCGTTATTGGCAAAATATTGCTGAACTGCCTTTGAATAGTCTGCACCGGTGATCAGGTCGTTGATCTTGATGTTGAAATAATCGACCGTGAACGACAGGTGCCGCGACGGTTCGAACACCGTGCCGAAGGTGAATGATCGCGACTTCTCCGGCTTCAGATTCGGGTTGCCCGTGGCGGTCAGGCCATAAGCGAATGAGGACGTCGCGTAGGCGTTGTAACCATGGGACGAGCAGTATGGCGCATAGGTCGGATTCGGGTTCGCGGCCGTACCGCATTGGACTTGAGTCGTGATATAACCCGTCGTCGGCAGGCCATAGGCTTCGTTGAAGCTGGCGATGCGGAAGCCCCTTGAGTAGGTGCCACGCAGAGCCAGTTCGCGGATCGGCGTGAACTTGGCGCCGATCTTCGGCG
>JBDSMA010000009.1:0-12675 GCA_039916085.1 Sphingomicrobium sp. | reverse complement strand
ACGCCGCTTATCATCTGCAAAAGGCCCAGTCCGCCGATCATTTGGTCAACATCTGGGGCGCCGACCATGCCGGGACGGTCAAGCGCATCCAGGCGGCGGTCACCGCGCTGACCGACGGCCGCGTCGACCTCGACGTCAAGATCGTCCAGATGGTCAAATTGCTGCGCGCTGGCGAGCCGGTCAAAATGTCCAAGCGCTCGGGCAATTTCGTCACCCTGGCTGACGTCGTCGAGGAAGTCGGCAAGGACGTGGTGCGGTTCATGATGCTCACCCGGCGCGCCGACGCGCCGCTCGAATTCGATTTCGCCAAGGTGGTCGAGGCATCGAAGGACAATCCCGTGTTCTACGTCCAATATGCCCACGCCCGCATCGCCTCGCTGTTGCGCAAGGCGGCGGACATTGGCGTCACCATCGATGGCCCCGCCGATTTGTCTTTGCTCGATGCCGAGGAACTGGGGCTGGTCAAACTGATGGCGACTTATCCGCGCACGCTGGAAAGCGCGGCGATGGCCCATGAGCCGCACCGCATCGCTTTCTATCTGAACGACCTCGCCGCCGCCTTCCACGCCCTGTGGAACCGTGGCAATGACGACCCGGGACGGCGGTTCGTAATCGAAGGCGACAAACCCCTGACCCGGGCCCGGCTGGAACTGGCGCGTGGCGCCCAGCGCATCCTTCGCTCCGGCCTGGCGTTGATGGGAGTCGAGGCAGCGGAGGAGATGCGGTAGCGATGGACGGGCGGACGGGTAGCGACAGCGACCGGCTGCCCTGGCTCGAGCCGTACCGCGAGCCGCGCTCGGGCCGCGCCCCGCGACCTCCGGTACCTACCCCAAGCGTCCGCGTTCCGCTGTGGCTGCTTGGCGCGGTGGGTGCGGGGGCACTTGTCCTTGGCGGCTATTGGGCCGGGCGGCTGGGGCCGTCATCCGCGCCGCGCTCGACCGTTACTGCGCCGCTGCCACCGGCCACCCAGCCCGGTTCAAGCGCTCCGGCGTCGACGCTCGCCTATCCGCCGGTCGCCGTGCTCGCCGACCCGCCGTCGCCTCCACCGGTCAGCCAGCTCGCCACGCGTCGGCAAGTCGAATCGGTCCGTCCGCACAGCGCCAAGCGACGGGCGGCAGCCACCCAGCGGAAGGCCGTCCACCACCAAGTGCGCCGTGCCGTGCGCCACACTGCCAAAGCCAGGCCCAAGCCGCCGCGGCGGCCGCGCTTCGTGCTCAACATGTCGCCGCCGCCGGTCGCCGGCAGGCCGGGGCAGGTGATTGAGCTTGGCCGCTTCATCTCGCCGCGCGCGGCCGACGCCAAATGGAGCAATGCGGTGTGGCGCTACCCCTATCTCGGGCGGCTGACCAAGGTCGTTACCCCTACTTCGCAGGGGCCGGGGAGGCGCCCGGTCTATGCGCTCAGGCTGGGCGCCGGGTCGCATAGTCATGCCAAGATATTGTGCCGCAACCTCCGCCGTATCGGTTACCCTTGCGCGGTCGTCTGAGGCGGCGTCATTTTGGGGCTTTCGCGAGGCCGCTTTTGCGATAGGGCTTGGGCAACGCCGCGAGGGAAGGGATGATTTCACGGATGAGCGATGCCCGCGCCTACGACGAACAGGGACTTCCCTGGCTTGAGGCGGTCGATGACGAGGATGGCCCGCGCGGCGTGTCGGCGGGCAAGATGCTGGCCTTCGTGGCGATCGTGCTGGTTGCCGCGGCGATCGTCGCCGGGACCTTCTTCTGGATGGGCCGAAGCGATCCGGCGGTGACCGGCGCGCCCGAACTGATCCGCGCACAGCCCGGCCCGTACAAGATCAAGCCCAGCGATCCCGGCGGTCTCGACGTGGCTGGCGACAGCAGCACCGCCTTCGCCACCAGCGCCGGCGTGGACACCGATGCAACGCTGGCCGGAACGCCGCCGGAGGAAGCCGCGGACGTGCCCGCCGTGGCGCCGAAGCCGAGGAAATTGCTGCCCAATGAAACCAAGGTGCCGGCCAAAGACGAACCAGCCCCTGCGCCGGCGCCTGCGACGACCCCCATACCTGGGGGGCCGACGATTCAGCTTGGCGCTTATGCCTCGCGGATCAAGGCCGACACCGCCTGGGGTATGCTTTCCGGGCGCTTCCCGACCGTTGCCGCTCTGTCGAAGCAGGTGGTGGTCGCCACGATCGGCGGAAAGACGATTTACCGCCTGCGCGCTTCGGGCGACGCCGGGGCGACCGGCGCGGCGTGCGCGGCGCTCAAGGCGGCCGGCGAAAGCTGCCTGGCGGTCAACTGATGCAAGCGGCGATCTACGGCCTCGCCGGGTTCGATCTGGAAGCCGACGAAGCCGCTTTCTTCCGTGACGCCCGGCCCGCCGGCTACATCCTTTTCCGCCGCAATTGCAACAGCCGCGACCAGCTTCGCCGTCTGACCGATTCCTTGCGCGAGCTCGAAGGCAATGACGACGTCGCCATTTTGATCGACCAGGAAGGCGGCCGGGTGGCGCGGATGCGGCCGCCCGAATGGCCTGACTTTCCCGCCGCCGAAGCGTTCGACCGGCTTTATCAGATTGCCCCGTCGAGCGCGATCGAGGCGGCCCGGGTCAACGCCAGAGCGCTGGGGCTGATGCTCGCCGAGGTCGGCGTCACGGTCGATGCTTTGCCATTGCTCGACGTCCGCCAGCCCGGCGCCAGCGACATCATCGGCGACCGTGCACTTGGAAGCGAGCCGATGCAGGTCGCCGCGCTCGGTCGCGCGATCCTCGACGGACTCGTCTCGGCCGGGGTGCTCGGCATCATCAAGCATATTCCGGGCCACGGCCGAGCGCTGGTCGACAGCCATCACGAATTGCCGATTGTTACCGTCAGCGAAGAAGAGTTGGCGATCGACCTGGAGCCGTTTGAGCGACTTCGAGACGCGCCGATGGGGATGGTCGCGCATGTCGTCTATGGTGCGTGGGATACGGAGAGGCCGGCAAGTCAGTCTCCGACCGTCATCCGCGACATCATCCGCGGCCGAATCGGTTTTGACGGTTTCCTGATGAGTGACGACAGCAATATGAACGCCCTGGCCGGTACGCAGGGCGAGCGGGCAGCCACCTGCGTCGCGGCAGGCTGTGATGTGGCATTGCCGTGCGACGGGGTGCTGGCCAACAATATCGACGTCGCGCATGCGATTCCCACGCTTTCCGCAGAGGGTGAGGCGCGGCTCGCTCGCGCAATGGCAATGCGCTTCACTCCCGACGACGAAATGGATTTCGCCGAGGCCGTGGCCAAGCGCGATGCGCTGCTGGCGCTCGCCTGAGCGCGGCGGTAAGCTTTCGATCCTGATGGAAGACGAACCGTTCGACCTTTCTCCGGTGCGCGACGACGACGCACTGACCCTGACCCTCGACGGGTGGGAGGGCCCGCTCGACCTGCTGCTGACGCTTGCGCGGCAACAGAAAGTGGACCTCCACCAGATTTCGATCCTCGCGCTGGTCGAGCAATATCTCGCTTATCTTGAAGGCGCGCGGCAGCTCAGGCTGGAGGTCGCCGCCGATTATCTCGTCATGGCCGCATGGCTGGCCTATTTGAAATCCTGTTTGCTGCTGCCGGGCGACCCCGAAGCTGATCCGAGCGCAGAGGAATTGGCCTGGCGTCTCCAGCAGCGGCTCCTGCGGCTCGACGCGATGCGCGAGGCCGGCGCGCGGCTGATCGGCCGCGACCGGCTGGGCCGCGACGTGTTCGCCCGCGGCTGGCCGGAGGGGCTGCGGTTGGTGCGCAAGGCCGCGTGGCAGGCGTCGGCGTTCGATCTCTACGCCGCTTACGGCCGGGTCCGCGCCCGCACCCAGCCGGCGATGCACGTCGTCGCGGCGCGCGCGGTGATGACGCTCGAAGACGCCATCGCCCGGGTCTCGGCGCTCATCGGCCGCGCGCTCGACTGGACCACGCTCGAAGCCTTTTTGCCCGCCGATCCCGATCCGGCCTATCGCAAATCGGCGCTGGCGAGCAGCTTCGTCGCGGCGCTCGAGCTGGCGCGCCAGGGTCGCCTTGAACTGGCCCAGGACGCCGCTTTTTCCCCGCTGATGGTCCGGGCTCGGGCGGCATGATCGACGATTATGCCCGAGCCGTCGAAGCGGCGCTGTTCGCCTCGGCCACGCCGCTCGGGATTGATGACATCATGCTCTACGCCGGGCAGGGAGATGCCGAAGCGGCGCTTGCGAGCTTGGCCGGGCACTATGCCGGGCGCGGCATCGAGCTGGTCGAGCGTGGGCAGCGGTGGCATTTCCAGACCGCGCCCGACCTTGCCCATTTGCTTCGCCGGGAAAGGGAGGAGCCGCGCCGCCTGTCGCGCGCGGCAACCGAGACGCTGGCCATCGTCGCTTATCACGAGCCGGTCAGCCGGGCCGAAATCGAGGCCATTCGCGGGGTCCAGATATCGAAGGGCACTTTGGACGTGCTGATGGAGGCGGGCTGGATTCGCACCGCCGGGCGGCGCGATTCTCCCGGGCGTCCGCTGCTCTACGCAACCACGCCGGATTTCCTTACCCACTTCAACCTCGGCTCCCGTCGCGACCTCCCCGGGATCGACGATCTCAAGGCTGCCGGTCTGCTCGACCCGCTCGATGAGGAAGCACTTCAGCTTCAACTGGAAACTGGCGGGGATGAGGACTAGGTAGGCTCCGACACATTTTCGGAGACACGCTCATGGGTTCGTTCAGCCTGATTCACTGGATCATCCTCGCCATCGTCCTGATGCTGGTGTTTGGCGGCAATCGCTTCTCGTCGATGATGGGCGACGTCGCCAAGGGGCTGAAGAGCTTCAAGCAGGGCATGGCCGACGACGACGACGCCAAGTCGACGCGCCCGGGCGACCCGCGCACTCCGCCGCCGCATCAGCTCCCGCCGCAGCAGCAACCGCCTTACCAGGCGCCGCCGATCGACCTCACCGCCCAGCCGCGTCCCGCCGACCCGGTAAGCCCGCCGCCTCATCCGCCGGTGCCGCCCAGCGACGACAGCGCGCGCTAGGCCGCGCGGGCGTTTCAATATGTTCGGCGTCGACAGCACGGAATTGCTCATCGTCGCCATCGCGGCGCTGATCTTCATTGGCCCCAAGGATTTGCCGATCGTCATGCGCAACGTCGGGCGTTGGGTCGGCAAGGTGCGCGGCTATGCGCGTCACTTCACCTCGGGGATCGAAAACATGATCCGCGAAGCCGAGCTGGAGGAGATGGAGCAACGCTGGCGTGAGGAAAATCAACGAATCCTCGGCCAATATCCGGCCGATGCCGATTATCCCGATCCCGCTACACCCGCCGCGGGCACGCCCGACATCATGCCGCCGCTCGCAAACGAGCATCAGCCCGACTTGCCATTCCAAGCGCCGGCAGCGCCCGATGACGATCCGCTCCCGCCAGTCATGCGGCCGCTGCCATGATCGCCGATCTCGATGACACCAAGACTCCCTTGCTTGAGCATCTGATCGAGCTTCGCCGGCGCTTGTTATGGTCGATCGCGGCGCTGCTGGCCGGCTTCTTCGTCTGCCTTTATTTCGCCAAGCCGATCTTCGCCGTGCTCGTCCAGCCGTTGCTCAGGGCAGGGCAGGGCAAGCTCATCTACACTGACGTGTTCGAAGCTTTTTTCGCCCAGGTGAAGGTCGCTTTCTTCGCCGCGCTGATGCTCGCTTTTCCGGTATTCGCGACGCAGATCTGGCGGTTCGTCGCGCCCGGCATGTACGCCAAGGAGAAAAAGGCGTTTCTGCCGTTTCTGCTGATGACCCCCTTCTTCTTCGCGGGAGGGGCGGCCTTCGCTTACTTTCTGGCGATGCCTTGGGCGCTCCATTTCCTGTTGAGCTATCAGGGCGACATCGGCGGAGTGACTCAGGAGGCACTTCCGGGCGTCGGCAATTATTTGTCGTTCGTTACCCGCTTCCTGTTCGGCTTCGGGGTCGCCTTTTTGCTGCCGGTTCTGCTGATGATCCTTGAGCGTGCCGGCCTGGTCACCCGTCAGCAACTGATGAAGGGCCGGCGCTATGCGATTGTCGGGGCGTTCGCGGTGGGCGCGGTGCTGACCCCGCCGGATGCCGTGTCGCAGCTGATGCTCGCGGTGCCGCTTTATGCCCTTTACGAATTTGCCATCGTCGCGATTCGCGTGACTCACTGGCGCGCGGCTCGGGCTGCGCGCTCTTCAACGTCCGATGATGGGGAGGCGGCCCATGGTCCTCAGGGCGATAAGACAAGTGTGGGCCCGGAAACGCCACCGGGGGGGGGAGGGGTTGGCGGTTCCGGGCCCATTTAACAGGATAGCGAGAGCGGGGGGGCAAAAGATCGCTATCCGACTATCAAAACGTTCTATTTTTAAGACTTGTTCCCCGGTCCGTAGAAATTTTTATTTTTTCGCCGGACGAGGGACCCTGCGGTGCTCCACGGCGGGAAATATCGGCAGATCGACGCTGTAGCTGCCGAGCTTGCGCTCGAGCGGGGAGCGCAGCTGCCGGGCAAGCCCCTCGACGATGCGTTCGAACTGCCGCCGGGCGGGACTTTCGCCGTCTCCGTCCAGCAATGCCGGGCTGGACATGGTCAGGCGGGCGGTCAGTTCGCTGGTCCGTTTCAGCAAGATATCGACCGGCTGGTCGGTCTCGCGAAGCATCGCATATTCGACCACTTCGGTGATGAGAAAGGCGACCGCCACCGCGACATCCTGAGTAGTCGAAGCATTGTCGAGATCGAGCTCGATCGCCGTCGGACGGCTCCCTTCCGGGGAACTCGCGCGCAATCCCGAGGAAAGCTCGGTCAGCATCGGACGCAGCGCAATGCCCTGGTTCTCCTCCAGCTCGGCGAAATGGTTACGGTGGACAACCGACAGCGCATCGACCCGGCGCCCGATTGCGGCATAGGCCGCCTTGGCCTCAGGTTCTTCGGCGCTGCGGCCGTGGATACTGAGTAGCGAGGCAACTACCTGCAAATTGTTCTTGACCCGGTGATGGACCTCTCGGACCAGCCGCCGCTGCCCATCGAGCGCCTGGGCCATCTGGCGTTCGCTCTGGTCAATCCGCTCCACGGCGCGGGTGAAAGCCAGGCCAAGCTCCCGAATTTCGGTCGCGTGACCGAGCGAATCGGGGAATGTCAGTGCGTGGTCCCGGCCCGGCTCAAATTCGCTGACCTGGCGCTGCAGGCGACGCAGCGGCTGGATTAGCAGACGGTGGACGATCCACCAGCTAATCAGCGCGGCGAGGACCCACATCAATACTGGCAACAACATCATCAGGCGGCCGAGGGTGGTGATCGATTTCAGTCGCGTTTCAACCGTCGCGACCAGATTGCCGTTGCCGATCGGCAGCCGCTGGTGGATCAGCCGGGTGCTGGTGTCGCCGCCACGCTGGTCGAGCACGGCCATGCTCAACCGGTCGTCATCGATGCTGACAGATTTGACTTCAGCGCTCGCTGACGCGGCGGTGTGACGCAATTCATCGAGGGTCAGCCGGGTGGTTGCGCTCCCTCCGACCACGCCGGTCCGCAGCAATGCCGATTGGCCGTCGGCTGCGATCCACAGTTTGATGTCGCCCGGCGCGGTGAGTGGCGGGCGGTCGAGATCGGTGAACGGCCCGACGGTACAGATCGGCGTGCCCATCCCGTCCTCAAGTTCGAAACTCCGCGCGACGGCCGGGGCGATCGCCAGGGTCCGCCGGGCTTCGTCGCAGGCGCCTGCGGGCCCCTCTTTGAGTGCGTCATTCGCCGCGAGGCGGAGCGCCAGCGCGTTGCGGGCCACCAATCCGCTCAGCGCATCGGCGACCAAAGCGGCTTCATGTTTGCTATTGTCATGCATCGCCTGGGCGGCGTCACGCATTCCCGTGACGGAGCTGGCAATCAGTGCGCCCCCGATCGGCAGCAGCGCGGCCGACAACATCAACAACAGCTTGGCCGGTGTCGACAGAGCGTTGAGGCGTTTGTTGAAGCTCATGGCCGGCCCCGGCTGGAGCGATCAGTCCAGCTTGCGCAGTAGATCCATGAAATCGTCAGGCACTTCTTCACGCAGTGTATCGTCATAGACGGTGCGCAACGCGCGGCCGACGGGCGACGCCTTGTCTTTCCTGATGCGGGCATGCCGGGCGCCAGGGGTTTCGCCCGGTCCCTTGCCATCGCCTCGATTTGTCCCACTCAACCTCTCATCCCCCTCAGGCACGCTGCGCGGCGCGCCGACTTGAACGTCTCTACGCTACCCGGACAAGAGGCCAATCAAAGTCCCACCGGTGCACTATTTCGCCACCGTCACTTCGTCAATCGGGCCCGAGCGCACCCAGCATTCGGGGAGGAAACCAAATCGCTAGTGCTTTGTTCCACTGTCGCATGTCGGTTATCGGGGGGTGTCGCATTGCGGTGACAAATCGGAAGACGACCCTTGCGGCTTGCATCAGTCAATGCCCGCGCCCACAACGCGGGCGAAACAAATCAGGAGTCGCTTCCCCTATGTCGCTTGGCCAGGATCTCGCCCCGCATCTGCCCTTCCTCCGCCGCTATTCTCGCGCGCTTACCGGCAGCCAGGCCCATGGCGATAATTTCGTCCGCGCGACGCTGGAGACGATCGTCGCCAACCCCGACGAATTCCCGCGGGAAGTCGATCCCAGGCTCGGCCTCTATCGTACCTTCCACGCCATCTGGTCGAGCGCTAATATCGACGAAGGCGACGAGCCGACGATGAGCATCGACGGGCATGAGGGCATTGCCCACGCGCGGCTGTCACGGATCACGCCGCTCTCGCGCCAAGCGCTACTGCTGACCAGCCTCGAGGGTTTTACCAGCGAGGACACCGCATATCTGATCGACGCCACGCCCGATGACGTTGAAAGCCTCGTCGCCGAAGCGCTTGGCGAGATCGAGCGGCAGACCCATGCCGACGTGCTGATCATCGAGGACGAGCCGATCATCGCGATGGACATTGAAACCATCGTCCGCGACCTTGGTCACAACGTCACCGGCGTCGCCGTCACTCGTGACGAGGCGGTGGCCCAGGCGCGCAAAGCCCCGCCGGGGCTGGTGCTGGCCGATATCCAGCTGGCCGACGACAGTTCGGGCATCGACGCGGTCAAGGATATCCTTGCCGAATTCTCGGTCCCGGTGATCTTCATCACCGCGTTCCCGGAGCGGCTGCTGACGGGTTCACGGCCCGAACCGACCTTCCTCATCACCAAGCCGTTTCAGCGGGCGACGGTGAAAGCGGCGATCAGCCAGGCCCTGTTCTTCGATTCAGCGACCGTTCCCGCCGCCTGATCCTCGCGGCCATCGGAACGGAACCGGAAAGAGTCCCGTTTCGTTGGGCGACCGAAATCAGCGAATGGGGACGGCATGAACGACCAGCCCGAACATCTCAACGCGACCGAAGCGCGCGCCGGTGCCACGCCGCATGTCACGCGTTATGTGCTGGGCATCGGGCTGGTTCTGGTGATCGTCATTTTTGCGGTCATATTGTTTGTCGCCCGCTAGGCACATACATTCGCCGTTCAAGTCAGTGATGCGAAGAAACATGGCTCGCGCCAATCATTTGGGCGCTGGCAAACGGGTGGGGAAGCAGTGGCGGAAGAATTAGACGACGACCCGCCGGCGGAGGCGCGCATCGATCCGGTGCCGCTGTCGGACCCGGAGTTCAAGGAACAGCTTGCGGCGGTGATCCCGCATCTGCGCGCGTTCGGCCGCTCGCTGTCTGGCAGCCGCGATCTCGCCGACGATCTCGTCCAGGAAACCTTGCTCAAGGCATGGGCGGCGCGCAAGCGCTTCCAGGCCGGCACCAACATGCGTGCCTGGACCTTCATCATCCTCAGGAACCTGTTCTTGAGTCAGATGCGCCGAGCGCGTTTCAAGGGTGAGTGGGACGATATCACCGCCGCCAAGATTCTCGCCGCCCCCGCGAGTCAGGATAAGCATATCGAGCTTGGTGACATGCAGCGGGCCCTGCTCGAGTTGCCGCAGCCTCAGCGCGAGGCGCTGATCCTGGTCGGCGCCGGGGGGTTCGCGTACGAGGAAGCGGCCGAGATTTGCGGCTGCGCGGTCGGGACGATCAAAAGCCGCGTCGCGCGCGGCCGGGTCGCGCTTGAGGCACTGCTGACTGGAACCGGCCTCCCGTCGCGTCGCCAGCACCAGACCGACCCCAATCAATCGGCATTGCAGGCAATCATGGGCCAGGTCGACGAACTGAGCCGCAACCGCGGCTAGCCCAGCCTAGTGAATTTTAGCCAGAAGCCGCTCGAACTCGCTTGCGGAGGGTGGCATGGCGGTGGCCGCGAACGCGCGCCGAAGCGCCGCCGCAATTCCCTGCTGGCGGGGCGGGAAGTCGATCAGGATCGGGCGACGATCGGCGTTGGGCCGATTCACGTCATTGTTAAGTCGAATTTTTTCCATCTGGCTTCTCTAACGCCCAGAAACCCCGCTTGTTTCGCAATGCAGCGAAATCGGCCATTGCACGGACATGAGTAAGGCCGCCGCCGAAATCGACCGCCAGCGGTCCCAGCGCGCCTCGGCGACGGACCGGGCAGCTCGGTACAGCCCCTTTCTGCGCGCGGCGATGGCGGCGTTCCCGGCAATCACTGACACCTTCGGGCGATCGGGCAGTTCATGCGCCATTGCCGAGGCATTGGCGCAATCGGCCGACAGCGTCGGGGCGGCCCTCCGCCGTCAGCGGCACGCACTCGCGCTGGCGGTCGCGCTCGGCGATCTTGCCGGCGAACTCTCGCTGGAGGCGGTTACCGCTCATTTGTCCGCCTTCGCCGACCACGCGATTGATGCGGCGCTTACCGCGGCGATCACGGAACGGGCGACCGGAGAGGAGCCGCGCGGCGTGGCGGTGATCGCGCTGGGCAAGCTTGGCAGCGGCGAGCTTAATTACTCATCCGACGTCGACCTGCTCCTGCTGTTCGATCCGGAGACGATGCCCCGCCGCCCCCGCGACGACCCCGCCGAGGCCGCTGTGCGCTACGGCCGGCGGCTGGTCGAACTGCTCCAGCAGCGCACCGCCGACGGCTATGTCGCGCGGGTCGATCTGCGCCTCCGCCCGGCGCCCGAAGTGACCCCGATCGTTCTGCCTGTCGGTGCCGCAATCTCTTATTATGAAAGCCAGGCGATGCCGTGGGAGCGGGCGGCGTTCATCCGCGCGCGCGCGGCCGCCGGCGACGTCGCGCTCGGCCGTCGCTTCATCGCCGAGATCCAGCCGTTCATCTGGCGCCGCGCGCTCGATTTCGGCGCAATCGAGGAAATCCGCGATATTTCGCTGCGCATTCGCGACCATTATGCGCAAGGGTCCGCGTTCGGCCCCGGCTACGATTTGAAGCGCGGCCGCGGCGGCATCCGCGAAGCCGAATTCTTCACCCAGGTTCAACAGCTCATCCACGGCGGGCGCGATCCCGCGCTGCGGGCGCCAGCGACCCTCGACGCACTCTCCGCGCTGGCTGCTGCCGGAAGGTTGGATATTGAGGTCGCAGCGGCCATCGGCGACGCCTATCGTGCGCTGCGCACCGCCGAGCATCGTGTGCAAATGATCGAGGACCGGCAAGAGCATCGATTGCCGGTCGATCCGGCGGTGCTGGCCGCGATCGCCGGGCTCGACGGGCGTGACGGCACCGATGCGCTGCTTGACCAGCTACGGCCGCATGTCGCGCGGGTCGGGACTCAGTTCGACGGGTTGATCACCGAGCGGGGCGAGCGGATGTCGAACGACCCCGACATCCTCCACCAGGAGCTGACCGCGCTGGGCTTTACCGACGCTGCGGAGGCGAAGCGGCGGGTCGGCGATTGGCGCTCGGGCAAGGCGCGGTCGCTGCGCTCGCCAGCCGCGCGATCGGCGTTCGAGGCGATGCTCCCGACCCTGCTTCGCGCGGTCGCCTGCGGGCCGGACCCGGGTCATGCCCTCAACCGATTCAGCGACATCGTCGAAAAACTGTCGAGCGGAGTAAATTTTTACCGGCTGGTCGAGGCCCGACCGCAGCTTGCCGGGCTGCTGGCGCTGGTCCTGACCCACGCCCCGGCGCTGGCTGACCAGCTGGCGCGGCGGCCGACACTGCTCGACGGCCTGATTGACGATTCGAGCTTCGCCGCGCCGCCCGACGCGCCGACGCTGGCGGAAAAGTTCATCGACGCGATCGACCATGATCCGTTCGACGAGGCGCTCGACAAGGTCCGGCGGATGGTCGGCGAGCGGCGCTTCGCTTTGGGCATCCAGCTGATCGCGGCCCACCGCGACCCGATCATCATCGCCGAGGGCTATAGCGATCTGGCCGAGGCGGCGGTCATCGTGCTCGCCCGCGCGACCGAGGCCGAGTTCGCGCGCAGCCACGGCCGCGTGCCCGACGGCGAGCTGATCATCCTCGGCCTCGGCCGGCTCGGCGGCCGGGCGCTGACCCACGCCAGCGACCTCGACCTCATCACCCTGTTCGATGCGCCGCCGGACGCCCGTTCCGATGGCGACCGGCCGCTCAGCGCGACCGATTATTACAATCGCCTCGCCAGCCGCATCACCGCCGCGCTCAGCGTTCCGACCGCGGCCGGACCGCTTTACGACATCGATACGCGGCTGCGGCCGCAGGGCGCGCAAGGCATGCTCGCGGTCAGCCTCGCGGCGTTCGAGGCCTATCAGCTGGGGGAGGCGTGGACCTGGGAGCATATGGCGCTGTGCCGGGCGCGCCCGCTGACCGGCTCGGACGCGGCGCGCGCCAAAGTATCCGCCCTCATCGCCCGGATCCTCTCGGC
>JBDSMA010000008.1:0-1951 GCA_039916085.1 Sphingomicrobium sp. | reverse complement strand
CGGCGCTCGAGCGGGGCCAGCACGCCCGCCAAATCGTGACCCCGCCTGAGCACCACGCCATGTTCTGACACCAAGGCAAACGCCCCCTGCTTCAACCGGAGCCGGGGGCGTTTTTCTATGCGCACCTCGGGCCGTTCGGCGGTGCGGCGGAAAGCGGCGAATACCGCCGCTTCCGGACCGAACGAGATGCGATAATCGCGCCAGTGCCCGGCCGCGACCATCCGACCGTATAGATCGAGGATTCGCCGCCACTCGGAGCGCTCGAAAGCGGTGATCGCCTGCCGGTCCCGGGGAAACGGGAACGGCGTGATGACGCTCACGCGCTCTTGGCTTTCGGCTGGCCGCCGCCGCGCTTGGCCCGCAGCTCGGCAATCTCGCGCTCAAGCTCGCACAGCCGGGCGAGCACCGGGTCGCTGATCTCGCTGCACGGCGTGCCATAGGGGATGAAACCGGGCTGGCTTTCGGTCGCGTCATAAAGCACCGCTTTGGCCGGGATGCCGACCATCGTCGATCCGGGCACGACGTCCCTGGTAACGACCGCGTTCGCACCGATCCTGGCATTCACGCCGACCACAATCGGACCGAGCACCTGCGCTCCCGACCCGATCACGACATTGTCGCCGACCGTCGGGTGACGCTTGCCGCCGATGCCCGCGCTGGGATTCGTCCCGCCAAGCGTGACGCATTGGTAAATCGTGACATTGTCGCCAATCTCGGCGGTTTCCCCGATCACCGTGAAGCCATGATCGATAAAGAAGTTGCGCCCGATCACCGCGCCGGGGTGGATGTCGATCGACGTCACCAGCCGCGACCAATGGTTGACAAGGCGGGCAAGGAAATAGAGCCGCCCGCCATACAGCCAGTGCGCCAGCCGGTGGAGCATCAGCGCCCACGCGCCGGGGTAGATCAGCACTTCCCACCGCGAATGCGCCGCCGGGTCGCGCGATTTGACCGAGTCCAGATAAGCGATCAGGCCGTTGAACAACGCGCATCCTTTCACCGTCGAACCGCTAATTTAGGCACGCCCCGGTGCAAATGCCAGCCGAACCGAAGTCGAGCCGCACGGATTGCGCTTGCTCTCGCGCGGCATCCTGCCGCAGACCAAGCCCGCAACAGGGTGGAGTGCTCCCCATTTCGTCGATCCTCCGGCCGCTTCCGCCGCCTCCGACCCGCCCGGCCGCGACACCGCGACCGTGACCGTATTTTCGCCACTCTATTCGCTCGCTGGCCTGCTGGTCGGGGTGCTGGTCGGACTGACCGGTGTCGGCGGCGGGTCGCTGATGACTCCGCTGCTCGTCCTGCTGTTCGGCTTCCACCCGGCGACCGCGGTCGGCACCGACCTGCTCTACGCTTCGGTTACCAAGACCGTCGGCACCGCCGTTCATGGCCGCCGCAAGACGGTTGACTGGCGGGTCGTTGGCCTGCTTGCTTGCGGCAGCGTTCCGGCCTCCCTCATCACGTTGTTCGTTCTGGCCCGGGCCGGCAGCCTTGGGTCGCACGCAGTCGGTATCCTCAACCTGCTGCTTGGGCTGATGCTGCTGACGACAGGCACCGCGATCATCTTCCAGGCCAAAATCGTCGCCTGGCTCGCTCCTTATTCGCGAGAAGCCGAAAGCAACTCGATCGTGCGCGTCACCATCATCCTTGGCGCAATCCTCGGCATACTCGTGTCGGTGACGTCGGTCGGCGCCGGCGCACTCGGCACGACCGCGCTGCTGATCCTTTATCCCCAGTTGCCGATCGCGCGCATCGCCGGCAGCGACATCGCCCATGCGGTCCCGCTGACGCTCATCGCCGGCATCGGCCACTGGCTCTACGGCGCGGTCGATTTCACGCTGATGGCATCGCTTTTAATCGGCTCGATTCCCGGGGTGATCATCGGCAGCATGCTCGGCAGCCGAGCATCGGATTCGGTGCTCCGGCCCATTCTCGCGATCACCTTGCTGCTGGT
>JBDSMA010000007.1:0-2505 GCA_039916085.1 Sphingomicrobium sp. | reverse complement strand
GATGACCATCGACGCCATGGATTTGCTTTACCGCGGCCATGTCGATGGGTTCGGCATCATGTCGAGCGACAGCGATTTCCTCCCCCTCGCCCAGCGCATCCGCGAGGACGGCCTGCCCTGCTATGGCGTCGGCACCGCCAAGACGCCGCAGAGCTTCCAGCAAAGCTGCACCCGCTTCTTCGATGTCGCCGCGCTTGCCAGCAACAAGGACGTCGCACTCGAAGCCCCGCCGGCGGCCGAAGGCCAACGCGCGATCGATGCCGAACTGTTGCAGGTGCTCGGTGCCGCGTTTAAGGCGTCCAAGCGCGACGATGAGGGCTATGCCAGTCTCAGCGAGATGGGCCAGCGGGCAAAGGCGGTGTCGAGTTTCGCCGTCCGCAATTATGGCTTCACCAGGCTGTCCGATCTGATCAAGGCGGTACCCAATTTCCAGGTCAAGACCGGCGCGGACGGCCGGTTGGCGGTAAAGCGGCTGCGCTAAGCCGTCGACCGGAAGCAACTGCCGCTGGGACCGTGAACGTGGCCGACTTGCAACAACGCGAAAAAACTTACCCAAAGGTTGGAACCCCCGTCAGGTCGGGCGGTTACGACGGCATCACAATTGCGAGCGCATTTACGCCATGCCTTCCACAATTGCCGAAAATTACGTCGACAGCGCGGTCGAGGCCATCGCCGCCGGAACCGGCTGGCGCAAGGCGCTCGATGCGCTTCCGGTGCCGGTCTACACGACCGACCCCAAGGGCCTCGTCACTTACTGGAACCGCGCTTGCATTGAGTTTGCCGGGCGCGAGCCGAAGTTGGGCAAGGACCGCTGGTGCGTCACTTGGCGGATTCATACCACTGCCGACGAGCATCTGCCCCATGACCGCTGCCCGATGGCGGTGGCGGTGAAGGAGCAGCGCCCGGTGCGTGGCGAGGTAGCGATTGCGATGCGACCCGATGGGACGCGCAAAGCGTTCACCCCTTATCCCACCCCGCTGTTCGACGCCGCCGGGAAACTGACCGGCGCGGTAAATCTGCTGATCGATGTCAGCGCAGAGCAGGCCGACGCGCTTGACGAACAAGCGTGCCGTTGCCGCCGCCTGTCGAAAGGACTCAACGACCGCGCCACGGCCCACCTGCTCGACACGTTGGCCGAAGGCTTCGAGCGCAACGCCGAAGCGCTGCAACACTAGGCTTCACGCCACTTCAAATGTGAATCTGACTTCGTCGCCGGCAGCGATCCCGGCTTGGGCGCGGACGTCGGCCTTGACCGGCAGGATGTAAGCGCCTGATTTCTGCGGAAAAATTGAGGTCCGCCATTCAACCTCGCCGATCCGCGCCACCACCCGCACCGACCCGAACCCGCGCCGCGGCTCGGCCATCGCCTGAGGCTTGACCTCGACCGCTTGGTCGGCGGGAATGGTGACAAAATGCCAGCTGCCCTGCGCCGAAGTCCACAGCCAGAGAGGAGCGGTAACGGTGATCATGACCGTGGAATAGCGGAGGCGGGTGCTCCTGCGAAGGCAGCAGCCCAGCCTGAGTCCCTGCGTTTTTGCAGGGACGCAGCAGCTACCGCGTCAATTTCTTGTACGTCATCCGATGTGGGCGATCCGCTTCCGGGCCCATCCGCCTCCGCTTATCTTCCTCATACGCCTCGAAATTGCCATCGAACCATTCGACATGGCTGTCGCCTTCGAACGCCAGGATGTGCGTCGCGAGGCGATCGAGGAAGAAGCGGTCGTGGCTGATGACCACCGCGCAGCCGGGGAAATTCTCCAGCGCTTCTTCCAAGGCGCGCAGGGTCTCGACATCGAGGTCGTTGGTCGGCTCGTCGAGCAGCAGGACGTTGCCCCCCTGCTTGAGCATTTTCGCAAGGTGGACTCGGTTGCGCTCGCCGCCCGATAGCTGGCCGACCTTTTTCTGCTGGTCGACGCCCTTGAAGTTGAACGCGCCGACATAGGCCCGGGTCTGCATCTCATGCTTGCCGACGGTCATCATGTCGTGCCCGCCCGAAATCTCTTCCCACACATTATGTTTGGCATCGAGCGCGTCGCGGCTTTGGTCGACATAGCCCAGGTGGACGGTCGAGCCGATCTCAACGTTGCCGCCATCAGGAGTCTCGGCGCCGGTGATGAGCTTGAACAGGGTGGTCTTGCCGGCGCCGTTGGGGCCGATCACCCCGACGATCCCGCCCGGCGGCAAGTTAAAGCTCAGATCGTCGAACAGCAATTTGTCGCCATAGGCTTTGGTGAGGTTCTTGGCCTCGATCACATTGCCGCCCAATCGCTCAGGCGACTGGATCACGATTTGCGCCTTGCCGGGGATGCGCTTTTCGGCCGCCTCGACCAGTTGGTCGAACGCCTTGATTCGCGCCTTCGACTTGGTCTGCCGCGCCTTGGGACTCTGGCGGATCCACTCGAGTTCCTGAGTAATCGCTTTCTGGCGGCCCTCGTCCTCGCGCTCCTCCTGGCTCAGGCGCTTGGCCTTCTTCTCGAGATAGGTCGAGTAATTGCCTTCGTAGAC
>JBDSMA010000006.1:0-16721 GCA_039916085.1 Sphingomicrobium sp. | reverse complement strand
TTGACGAAATTCTCGGCCACCTGGGCGGCGAGCTCGCGGGTCGGCTCAAGGATCAGGCTGCGCGGCATGCGGGCGCGGGTGCGGCCCTCGGCGAGGATGTCGATCATCGGCAGGACGAAGCCAGCGGTCTTGCCGGTACCGGTCTGGGCGATGCCGACCAGATCCTTGCCCATCAGAACCGACGGAATCGCACCCTTCTGGATCGGGGTGGGAATGTCGTAGCCGCTGTCGCTGATCGCGCGCAGCAATTGGTCGGAGAGGCCGAGATCGGCAAAAGCCATTCAAATAATCCGGATGATAAAGCGGCGCGGCAAGTCGCCGCGCCTAAGCCGCCCCGCTACCCGCTCAAGAGGCAAAATGTCAAGGAAAGCTAGCGCTTGACCTTGGCCTCCAGGGTGCGGAATCGCTCGATGCGGCAGCTTCCGCCCATGCGCGAGCGGATCTCGTCGCGCTTGGCGCAGATCCGCTCGTCGTTCGACTGAAGGTAGAAGCCACCGTAAAAATCGATTGCTGGGCAGTCGTCGTCGATCTCGGCGCGGACGCGCGTTCGGTCGGCCATCAGGAAATCGATCGACGCCGGGCCCGACAGAAAGGCGCCGGCGATAGTCCGCGAGGCAAGGCATTTGGGCCCCTTGCGCTCGACCCATTCAAACGGCAGCCGTGGCGGGATCGGGCGGACCGGGATGCGCAGGATGAGCGTGTCCTGGATCACCACCCGACGCACGGGCAGCAGCTGCTTCGTGTCGCCCGGCCCGGTCAGCGCGGCCAGCCAGACGGACATCGCCGTGAGGAAAGCGTAAAGTGTCATCGGGAAAAAACCATGGTCAACGCGGCGATGGCCGACAAGGGTTGAATAAGCGATGAACTTGGGTGCTGGCCGCTCCTTGCTGCCTTGTCCTCCTGCTTGCGAAAGGGCCGCCGCCCTTTTAGAGGCAATTCCCGAACCCGTCGCAGGGAGTCGCCGCGCCTGTCCCGGCCCCTGCCAGCTTTAGTGGAGTGTGATCCTATGGCGAGCCAAGCGCCGAGCAACCTGCCCCTCCTGTACCGTGACCTCGAGCCGATTCAGCGGCAGGTTCATGGCGACAAGAATTTCCGCCGGATCGAGAGTATTCCGGGGCTGTCGACGACCCATGCCATCCCGTTGACGGTCGATGAATTCGCGCTAGCCCAGCGTTACTATCCGATCATCTTCTCATCGGGCGAGAATCCGGTGCCGCTGGCGTTGATGGGGCTCCACGAAGGCACCAACACCTATTTCGACGCCGACGAAAAGCTGCTCGAGCCCAATGCCTATATTCCGGCCTATCTCCGCCGCTACCCGTTCCTGCTTGCCCGGCTGACCGAAGGCAGCGACCAGCTGTCGCTGTGCGTCGATCCGACCGCGGGCGCGATCATCGATGGCGGCAAGAAGGCCGAGGGCGACCCGGTGTTCGTCGGCGAAGAGCCTTCGCCCCAGGTCAACGACATCCTTGGTTTCTGCGAGCAGTTCGAACAGGCCGGGCACCGCACGGCGGCGTTCATGCAAGAGCTGCAGGGACACGGTCTGTTGATGGAAGGCGAGGTCGCGATCCAGCCGGATGGCCAGGAGCAACCGTTCATTTACCGCGGCTTCCAGATGGTCGACGAGGAAAAATTCCGCGAGCTGCGCGGCGACGAATTGAGGAAGATGAACCAGAGCGGCATGCTCGGAATCATCATGGCCCACCTTTTTTCGCTGTCGCTGGTGCGCGATATTTTCTTCCGTCAGGTCGTCCAGGGCACCGGCCCGGTGCTCAATAGCGCCGCGTCCGAGCCGGCAACCGCCGAGGCGTGACCGGCGCGCGACGGGCCGAGCGCCCGGCCGCTTGATCCGCGCCGAGCGCCTCCCATCTGGAAGACGTTCCGGCCGGCACTCCCCTTGCCGATCCGAAATCCGCACCTGATCGTGCGTTCCTCCCTGATCCTGGGCCGTCCTTCGGGGCGGCCCTTTTTTGCGCAGATGAGGGATGGTGTTGCCGGCCAGTCCAAAGAGCCGCCGGAAAAGCTGACAGGCGACGGGCCTGCAGGACAGCAAAAACGCGACTTGTGGGAAAGCTACTCCGCCGCCAGCGCTTCGACCCCCGCCACCGCCTCGCCAAGTCCCTGCGCCAGCGCGGCGATGAGGTGGGCGACGCGTTCGAAGCCGGGGCCGGGGGTGCGGCCGTCGCGCTGGCAGTAGGTGGCGCGGTCGATCTCCACCTGAAGCGCGTGGACCCCGCCGTCCGGCCGGCCGTGGCGGGCCACGATATGCCCGCCGGCGAACGGTGCATTATGGGCGACGGTGAAGCCGCAGCCGGCGGCGATGCGCATTGCCAACACGGCGACCCAGGGGCCGGCGGTGGTCCCGTGGCGATCTCCGACGACGATCTGCGCCTGGCCCGGACGCGACGGCATCGAGTGGAGGTCGAGCAGTAAAGCAGTGCCGTGGCGGGCGTGGAGCGCCGCCAGGCCGGTCTCGATCGTGGCGTGGAACGGGCGATGAGCCTGGTCGAGCCTGGCGTCGACGTCCGCGCGGCTCAGGCGCCGGCGCCACAGCGGGCCATGGCGGGCAGTGCGCGACGGGATCAGTCCGAGGCCAGTCCGGGCGCGGCCCTCCGCGGGGGCAGGCGGGGCGCCTTCGACCAGCGCCGGGTCAAGATCATCCTCGGCGCGGTTGCAGTCGATCATTGCGCGCGGCGCCAGCGCGACCACCGCGCCAAAACCGGCGGCGAGCGCGCGCCACGCCAGCCGGTCGACCAAAGGATCCTCGAGCGGCTCGAGCGCGGCGCGGCCGTCATGCGCCGCCGCGGTCAACCAATTCGGATACTCGCGCCCGGCGTGGGCAATCGAAAATAGCAAAGGCAGGCCGTTGCGGGCGGCGTGCAGGGCCGGGGCGGGAAGGGGGGCGTGGGGCAAGGATCAAAGGCTAACCGTACCAGCGAGGGACATCAACCGGGGCTATGCTGGTTGAGGCTGGAAAATCTTGAATCATGGGCGCATAGCATGACCGCGATGATCAGGATCCTCCTTGCCGAAGACGATACGTCGATGCGCGAATATCTCCAGCGCGCGCTGACCCGCGTCGGCTATGACGTCGAAGCGGTCGGCTGCGGCACCGAGGCGATGCCTTTGCTCGAGGCGGGCAAATACGACCTGCTGCTGACCGACATCGTCATGCCCGAGATGGACGGCATCGAACTGGCCCAGAAGGCGAGCGCAATCGACCCGGCGATCCGGGTGATGTTCATCACCGGCTTCGCCGCGGTCGCGCTGCAGGGCGGGCGCACGGCGCCGGAAGCGAAATTGCTGTCCAAGCCGTTCCACCTGAAGGACCTGGTGGCCGAGGTCGACCGGCTGTTCCAGACCGAGGATCAGCACGGACGCCTCTAGTGGTTTCGGTGAAAGTGGTACTTTCACCGAGGGAATTGGAATGGCTCCAGTCCGACCTAAATTCGGGCCCCATCATGTGTTCCAGGATTTGACGAATGGCGACATGCGTCCCTGCGAAGGCATGGACCCAGACGCGGCAGCGCCATAGCGGCTCCGCCGGACTGGACCCTGGCCTTAGCCGGGGAACGGCGAGACGTGCGTCTTGCCTCTTGCGAGAAGGCGGATCGCCACTTAAAGGCTCGCTCCAGATGCCCCGCCGCACCCCGGCGGATTGCCGGCTCCCACCAAAATAATACT
Organism: Sphingomicrobium sp.; assembly: GCA_039916085.1. Taxonomy (GTDB): domain Bacteria; phylum Pseudomonadota; class Alphaproteobacteria; order Sphingomonadales; family Sphingomonadaceae; genus Sphingomicrobium. The sequence goes on along the minus strand of JBDSMA010000006.1, from coordinate 13,037 downwards.
TTGGTGGGGACCTCCCCCGTGTGGGCGTGTAGCTCAGTGGTAGAGCACTGTGTTGACATCGCAGGGGTCGCAAGTTCAATCCTTGCCACGCCCACCATTTTTCTTGTCACAGTGTCAAACGCTAGCAGGGCGATATCGAGTAGCGCTACAGCGTTCGGCTGGTGCAACTGAACCCGACTGGAAAGAATCTTTCGGGTTGCGACGCAGGCCTAAGCAATACGCAAACATCATCCGATGGTGAAAGAATTGCGCTTCGAAGCCTGGCGCGCGTTACGTTCAGGCGAAGATTCTGTCTGTCCTGAATCATTCGCCCGTTTGGTAGGCGCCGGTATCGATTTACGAAACGTCAGGCCGCTCGGTCGCCAAACCAGCAAGATTTTTCAGCGTCCAAGTCAACGCGCCAATTTGCTTGGTCGAACAAAACACGGCGGTCGGCGAAACGCGGAAATTCTCCTCGCCAGTCGTCTTGTCGATTATCGAGGCAAACGAGATCTCGAATCACGTGCATTAATCTCGTCGGTGCAACATCGCATTTGCCGCGCAGATACTTCGCGTGAATTCGTCAACCTCATACAGGATTCGTTTTGCAGATGTCGAACTAAGGTCGTCGACGATCGAGTCCGCATGGTAATGACCGCTGCGGGAAAAGCCGAAGACCGTTCCCATATATTGATCAAAAGACTGGCGCAGCGAAATCCACATCCCATGCTCATCCAGCCACGGAAGAGTCGATGCCGAGGTTGTCAGTACGGCCAGGTGTTTTCCTCGATAGACGCCGTCTAGCTCCTTTCCGAGATCATCGGTCCTGAAACCGGCTCCGAGAACACGGTCCACATAACCCTTGATGATCGCCGGCGGCATTCCGAACCATAGCGGAAATACAAAAGTGAGGACGTCGCATCGCTCGATCAAATCGAGCTCGATTGTGACGTCAGCGGCAACCCCATCCAATGCGCTTGCCGTCCGTTCCGGCTCTTTGAGCAAAGGGTCGAAGCCCAGTGCGTAAAGGTCGCGCAAAACAACGTCCTGGTGGTTGGCCCGGACGGTTTCTTCATATTGACGGGCGATCGCGGCGTTGAAACTCTTCGGGCTGGGATGTCCAAGCACGACCAGATGCGACAACGCTTTCTTGATTTTCGTGGAGCGCTTTGCGCCCGCATCTGCTTCGCGTTGGGGCATGAAATTCCTTTTCAAAACATCAATCTGCCCGCGAGCAGAGGTAGTCTTACGTTTGGGAATGTCCTCCGGCTACGCCCTCCCTTGGATTAAATCCAATTTAAATAGAAGGCTTTACGGCGCATGACTCATCTCCGGAAGACGTAGCTCGGCCTAATTTCCGCCGCTGCGAATTGCGGGGTGAGGTCCATGTATCAGTTCCCGGATAGCGGTGGTGAGGCAGTCGCTGAGTAGTGGCTTTTCGATCAGGACTGCACCCGATTCAGTCGTTCGCTGGCGCATGGCGCGGGTCGGGTTGCTGGTGATGATTACCGCCGGGCACGTCTCGCCGCGCTCCCGCAGCAGGGTCAGCAGCGACAGCCCGTCGATTCCTGGAAGCCGATAGTCGAGCACCAGGCAGGCGTGCCGCGCCAACTTGGTACGCGTCATCACATTTTCGCCGCTCTCAAACGCATCGACCGCGAATCCTTCAAGTTCGAGTGAGAATTGGAGTGACGCGAGAACCGCCGGATCGTCGTCGACCAGTAGCAGCTTAGGGGGCGGTGCCAGTGGCGCATTCATCGCGCAATTCTCCTTCTCGCTGCGGCGGCGGTTGCCGAGGCGCCCGATTGTCACCCTATGATGCTTGGTGCGCCGGCGACATTCAGGTGATCACCGTAGGTAATTATGCGGAGGTCGCGTGTTTACCGGCTTGTCCCTATAACGGCCCGAATGGATCGCCATCGCGCCCACGGACCCGATTTTGTAGCCTCACTAGCGTGGATGAACCCGGCGGCCGCGTGCGCGCTTGCCGTCGTGACCATCACCGCCGGGGTTGCGGCGCGGTTGGGACTCGATTCTTTGCTCGAACATCGCGACACGTTCATTTTCTTCGTTCCCGCTGTCGTCTTGGCGGCGGCGATGGCAGGGCTATGGCCGGGACTGTTCGCCACCGTCCTCGGCACGGCCGCCGGCCTTGTGATCGGATTCGCCAAAGGCGGGATCGCCGTTGGCGACGTCATCGGCGCAACGCTATTCCTGTTTGTAAGCGGGGCGGTGACGATCGGCGGCGAGTGGTTCCAGCGCGCCCGCAATCGCGCTGCCGAAGTAAACGAGGATTTAGCGCAGCGCGAGGCACATCTGCGCTCGATCCTGGAAACAATTCCCGACGCGATGATCGTCATCGACGAGGGCGGGCTGATGCGCGATTTCAGCCACGCTGCGGTGCGCCTGTTCGGTTGGACCCCTGACGAAGTGGTGGGGAAGAACGTCAGCATGCTAATGCCCGAGCCCTATCGCACGGCGCATGATGGCTATTTGCAACGCTATTATCGCACCGGGGAGCGGCGGATCATCGGCATCGGACGGGTCGTCGTCGGCGAGCGAAAGGACGGTTCCACCTTTCCGATGGAGCTTGCTGTTGGCGAGATGCTAGTGTCCGATGACCGTTTCTTCACCGGCTTCATCCGCGACCTGACCGAACGCCAACGCACTGAGACCCGGCTTCAGGAACTGCAAAGCGAGCTCGTCCATATTTCTCGGCTAACCGCGCTGGGGGAAATGGCATCGGCACTTGCTCATGAACTCAACCAACCCCTGTCGGCGATCGCCAACTATCTCAAGGGGAGCAAGATGCTGCTCGAGCGTAAGGTCGTGCCCCATAATAGGGTCGCTGATGCGGTCGACCGGGCCGCCAGGGAGGCGCTTCGGGCGGGTGAGATTATCCGGCGGCTGCGCGATTTCGTTTCACGCGGCGAGACGGAGCGTCGAATAGAGAGCCTGCCCAAACTTATCGAGGAGGCTAGCGCGCTGGCGCTAGTCGGAGCGAAGGAACATGGCATTCGCGTTCGGTTCGATTTCGATCCGCGCGTCGACCTGGTGCTCGCCGACAAGGTTCAGATTCAGCAGGTTGCACTGAACCTCATTCGAAACGCGGTCGATGCGATGATTGAGGCCCCCGAGCGCCACCTGACCGTGACCGTGGTGCCGAGCGACAATGACATGGCGTTGGTCAGCGTCGCCGACACCGGACCCGGGGTCAGCGAAGACATTGCTGCCCAGTTGTTTCAGCCGTTTATCACGACGAAGCGAAGCGGCATGGGGGTTGGCTTGTCGATTTCGCGGACAATCGTCGAAGCGCACGGCGGAAGGATCTGGGTTGAGACGAACGAAGGCGGGGGTGCCGTCTTCCGATTTACAGTTCAGCGCGTGGCCAAGGGGGAATTGTTCAATGGCGGATGAGCCGATGGTGCATGTCATCGATGACGACGAAGCGGCGCGCCAGTCGCTAGAGTTCCTGCTCGATTGCGGGGGGTTCGCCGTACGATCCTATGAGTCGGCGGCCGAGTTCCTGAAAGGGGTGCCGACGATGGAGCATGGCTGTATCATCACCGATGTGCGGATGCCCGAGATGAGTGGCGTTGATTTGATCGGTCGTTTGAAGACCCTTGCGGTGCCCGATCCGGTCATTGTCATCACGGGCCATGCGGACGTGCCACTGGCGATCCAGGCAATGAAAGCTGGAGTCGCCGACTTCCTTGAAAAGCCGTTCAGCGACGATGCTATCCTCGGCGCGGTCCGGTCGGCCCTGGCGCGGCGGACTGATGTCAATCAAGCCAAGGCCGAGCGCGACCGGTTCATCGACTTGCTGAAAACGTTGTCGCAGCGGGAGCGCGAAGTCCTCAACGGTCTCGTCGAGGGTTTGGCAAACAAGGTAATCGCGTTCGATCTCGGCATCAGCGCGCGGACGGTCGAGGTTTACCGGGCGAACGTTATGACCAAGATGAAGGCCGGCAGCTTGTCCGAATTGGTCCGCATGGTGACGATCGCCCAATTACTCTGAATCCAGTCGAGAACGCTTATTTTCGCAAGGCTGGCCAGACTAGCCGACCGTCGCAATAATGATCCCCATCGCCAAGACCGCGAGCGTCAGCAGGACCGGCACAATCAGCATCTGGACCAGCGCCGCCTTGCCGCTGTTGTGGCCGGTAAAGGTATCCATGCCATTGCGCAGGAAGCCGTCGAGGCTCGTTCGCACGCCGCTGTCGCGCTCGACGGCAAAGAAAATCCGCGGCACGGTGAAGAAAGTAATCACGAGCAACCCGGCGATCACGATCACAAAGATAGATTCGGCCGAACCGACCGTGGCGACGGCGAGGGCAACGATCAGCCCGGCATAGGAAGCGGCAATCATCCCGCCGACCGCCGCCGGCACATCCGGAGCCGCCGGGGTTGCTCGAAATTTCTGCATTTCGCCGATCCGTTCCAGCTCAGGAATGGGGACTGGCGCGATTTGAGTCGAAGTTGGCCAAGCCACCGCGAGATCGATTGCGTCACAATCTTGCCTGGCAAACTGTTCACGACGCATCGGGCCGGCTCCTGGTTACGGCCAATTCGGCCATGCTGTCGGGGAACCCTATTGAAACCGTCCCCGGGTCGAAATTAGGATCATCTCCCTAAGGGAATCCCCGTAGTTTGAACGCGACTTCGCCCCGCCTAGAGCGGCCACTGACCCAGTTGCCCAGGGAGTATAATGAAGGCTGAAATTCTCGCGCGATACGCCGATCGCCCACTCCCGCGTTACACCAGTTATCCGACTGCGCCGCACTTCATCGCAGCGGTGGGATCTGACAGCTATCGCCGATGGCTTGGGGCTGTGCCGCCGGGCGGCGACGCCTCGCTTTATCTGCACGTGCCGTTCTGCCGATCGATGTGTTGGTATTGCGGCTGCCACACCACCGTGAGCGCGCGCGATGAGCCGATTAAACGATATATCGATGCGCTTCAGCGCGAAATCGACCTAGTCGCCAACACGCTTCCTGGACGCATCGCGGCCAGGCATATTCATTTCGGCGGGGGCACCCCGACTCTAATGCAGCCAAAGCAGTTCGTCGCGCTGATGGACAAATTGCGCGATCGCTTCCACGTGCCCACGGACGCCGAGATCGCGATCGAAATTGATCCGCGAACACTGGGTCGGCGCATGGTCAATGCACTAGCCGCCGGCGGCGTGACGCGCGCCAGTCTTGGCGTGCAAAGCTTCGATCCGTACGTCCAGCGCGCGATCAACCGGATTCAGACTTTCGAGGAAACGGCCGCCGCAGTCGTCGCCCTGCGTGGCGCCGGGATCACGGCGATAAACTTCGATCTGATCTACGGACTGCCTCACCAAACGGTTGAATCCTGCCTTAACACTACGAGGCAAGCGCTCAAGCTCAGGCCCGACCGGTTCGCGGTGTTCGGCTACGCCCATGTCCCCGCTTTCAAACTCCATCAGCGCAAGATCGAGCAGTCGGCGCTGCCCGACGGCGCCCGGCGGCATGCCCAAGCCGAAGCGATCGCTGCGGCGCTGGTCGGTGCTGATTACCGGCGAATCGGGCTCGATCATTATGCACGGCCGAATGACGCACTGGCGATCGCCTCGGAGAATAAAGCGCTACATCGCAACTTTCAGGGCTACACAACTGACGATTGCCAAACATTGCTTGGCTTCGGCGCCTCGTCGATTGGCCGGCTGCCGCAGGGCTATGTCCAGAATGCGGTGCTGATCGGCGACTATCAGCGCCGCATCGCGGCGGGCGAGCTGGCGGTAAGCAAGGGCCGCGCTTTCGCTCCGGAAGATCGGCTGCGGGCAGCGGTAATAGAACGCATCATGTGCGATTACCGCGTCGATCTCGATGAGGTGTGTGGTCGCTTCGGCGCCGACCCGGATGAACTCATGGACAGCGCCCATGGCTTCGACCAGCTTGTCGGCGATAGGATCGCCCGGCGTGAGCGCAATGTCATCGCCGTCGAGGACGACGCGCGCCCGCTGGTCCGGCTGCTCGCCGCGGCCTTTGACCAGTACCTCGGCGATTCCCCGGCGCGCCACTCGCGCGCGGTGTGACGCGCCATCGTCACTTCGCTCAATAGGCCCATTCGAGCATCAGCCAGATTTTTCGCGTGTCGGTCGCAAAGCCCTTGGCGCGATAGTCGGCAAGCTTGGCGGTCGCCGTCCAGTGGCCGCGCTTGGCCGCGACCATTGCGTCCCATTCGCTGCCATAGGTGATGCCGAGCCGATCACTGTCGAGGCGATGATAAACTACCACCGCGTTGATCGCCTCGAGTCCGGCGACGGATTTCCAGCCATAGCCGCCGCTGGCATAGAGATCGCGCAATCCGTTGGGCGGGGTGAGGAGGAATTTGTCGGCCCAACCCTGGAATTTATGGAGCGTCGCCAGTGGCGTCTGGACGCTGGTCAGCGGCCGTCCGTCATCGGCGCCGAGCACTTCATAACCAAGCCCGAGTTTCAAAGCCGCGACATCGAGCCCGGCCTCAAGCGCATAATAGTCCGCCGCATAATCATTGGGATTGCGGTGAAAGTCGGACTGGCGCGCATAGCTCGCCGTGTAGTTGAGCCTGGCCTTGGCGGACAGCGGACGGCTGCCGGCAAAGCGTAGGCCGTAGGTCTGGCTGGATAGCCGAAAACTCTGGACCGCAGCCTGGTCCTGATCGATCAAATACGCGAAGCCGGTGAGCTTTCCATATGGGGTGTTGTAGACAAGATTGGCGAACATATTGTTGCCACCGATTGCCTGCGGCCGAGCGCCCTTGCCGTCGATCCCCCAGATCGTCCGCACCGACCAGGCATAGGTTAAGTCAGCTTTCAGATTCTTGACGATGACCGTCTCGACGCGGGCAGCATCGAAGGTCTGCTCATTGTCGCGCCAGCCGCTCGATCCGACGAAGCGCTGGTCGTCGAGATTGATGCGCTGGCGTCCGGCGGTGATGAGCGTCCCGGCCAACCCGCGATACTGGAGCTGAAAGCGATTCAATCCGATATTTTCGGGATCGGCGACGGTCGGGTAGCGCGTCTTGCCGTTGAGGCCGCTGTCGTAGCGCTCGTGGAGCGCGAGCGTCGATTCGCCCTCGGCCAGCAAGGTCCAATCGCCGGACGAGAATTCGGCGCCGGCGCGGAGCCGCGCAGTGAGTGCATCGGCATTGTCGCCGAAGCCCTGCTGATCGACATGTTCGTAGCGCAGCCGGGTGTCGATGATCGGCTTGACGCTGATCGGATTAGCAATGGCCGGAGCGGCCGTTCCCAACGCCGCTCCGGCAAGCAGCGCCATGGCATATTGCATGGTTATCAGTCGCATTTCGAATATCCGCAATCGAGGCAATTGTTGCAGCCCTCGACCCTGATCAGGGAGGCCCCGCCGCATTGCGGGCAGGACTGGCCGGCAAGTCGTTCGGGTTGCGGTCGGACCCGGTCCGAAGATCCCGGTTCGAGCATTGCGCCGGCCATGTGACGCTCGATGATCGCGCCGATCGCGGCGAGCAAGGACGGCACATAGCGCCCGCCCATCCAGGCGCCGCCGCGCGGGTCGAACACCGCCTTCAATTCTTCGGCGACGAACGACACATCGCCGCCGCGTCTGAACACCGCCGAGATCATCCGGGTCAGCCCCAGCGTCCAGGCGTAATGCTCCATATTCTTGGAGTTGATGAAAATCTCGAACGGCTGCCGCTCGCCGTCATCGACCAGATCGTTGATGGTGACGTAAACCGCATGCGCACTTTCGGGCCATTTGAGCTTGTAGGTGGTGCCGTGGAGCGCTTCAGAGCGGGGCTCGAGCAGCAGCTCCCTGACATCGGGCTTCGAGCCTTGAAGTGTCGCGGACAGCACCGATCCGGTTATGGCATTGGGGCGGTAAGTGGTGAGTCCCTTGCAGCCCAGATGATAGCCTTCGACATAGACGTCGGCGAAAGCGTCGAAGGCGATGTCTTCCGGGCAGTTGACAGTCTTGGAGATCGAGCTGTCGATCAACGCCTGTGCCGCGGCCTGCATGGCGAGGTGATCGGACGGGCTTAGCGTCTGCGCGCTGACGAACAGCTCGACGGGCGGAACAGCGGCCTCTCCCTTCAACCGGCGCCACGCCTGCATTGCATAATCCTCGACCGCTTCCTCGCGGCTGCTGCCGTCGGCCTGGCGGATGCGGCGGGTGTAGGCGAAAGCGAACACCGGCTCGACGCCCGACGAGACATTGCCGGCGAGCAGCGACGTCGTTCCGGTTGGGGCAATCGACGTCAGACAGCCGTTGCGCAGGCCATGCTCGGCGATCATCGCGCGCGTTTCCTCGTCGAGTCCGGCGAGATTCGGACGATCGAGCATGGCTCTGTCGTAGAGCGGAAACGGCCCCTTCTCGGCGGCGATCGCAGTAGACGCGCGATAGGCCTCGCGCTTGATCACCTCGAGCCAGCGGCGAGTCAGCGCCACCGCGGGCGAGCCGCCATAGGCCGTGCCGCAGAACAGCAGCGCATCCGCCAGCCCGGTGACGCCAAGCCCGATGCGGCGCTTGGCCTTGGCCTCGGCTTCTTGCTGCGGCAGTGGGTAACGCGAGATGTCGATGACATTGTCGAGAAACCGGACGGCGGTTCGGGCTAGCTTGGCCAGCAGCGGCTCGTCGAGCGCCGCGTCGGGTTCGAACGGATTGACCACCAACCGAGCGAGGTTGATCGATCCGAGCAGGCATGCACCGTACGGCGGAAGCATCTGCTCGCCGCACGGATTGCTGGCGCTGATCTGTTCGCAATAAGCGAGGTTATTGAGCTGGTTGACCCGATCGACGAAAATTACCCCTGGCTCGGCCATGTCGTAGGTCGCGCGCATCAGCCGCTGCCACAGCTCCTTCGCGCGGACGCTGCGATGGACTTCGCCGTCGAAGCGCAGCGGCCAGTCGCCGTCCGCGCTGAGCGCCTGCATGAAGGCGTCGCTGACGAGCACGGAGAGGTTGAAGTTGCGCAATCGCGCCGGGTCGCGCTTGGCGTCGATGAACGCTTCGATGTCGGGGTGGTCGATGCTGAGGCAGCCCATCATCGCCCCGCGCCGCTGCCCCGCCGACTGAACCGTGCGGCACATCGAATCCCAGCAATCCATGAAGGTCAACGGCCCCGAGGCATCTGCGCCTACGCCCAATACCGGACTGCCCGACGGCCGGATGGTGGAAAAGTCCATCCCAACCCCGCCGCCCTGCTGCATCGTCACCGCCGCCTCGCGCAGATGGTCGAATATGCCTGAGAGGTTGTCGGGGATGGTCCCCATGACAAAGCAGTTGAACAGGGTCACCGAACGGTTGGTGCCGGCACCGGCGAGGATCCGCCCGGCCGGGATGAACTTGAAATTGGCCAGCGCTGTGGTGAACTGGTCCTGCCAATAGCCGCGCAGCTTGGGGGCCTCGGCCAAAGCGACGGCTCGGGCGACGCGGGCGATCGTTGCGTCGATACCGCAGTCGACCTCACCGTCGGGTGCGACGAAACGGTATTTGGCCGTCCATATCTCTTTCGCCAACGCGTTTTCGAACCCCATCGATATCCTCCATTCACGCGCAAAATCTGTGGCCGGTTGATTAGGTCGGCGCGAGCGCCGGAGTGTTGATCTGCCTCAATCAGTCGCGGTCAGTCGCGGAATTGATGCAGCGCAACGCAGCGGCTGCAGCGGGACACTAACCTTTTCAACGACTCGAGGGCGGATGGTCCGTCTTCAAGCGTTCATGGAGATTGAAATGCGCAAATTCACGCTATTCGCAGGCGCGGCAGCAGCAATCGCGCTGGCCAGCCCGGCGGCTGCGGCCGATCATGTCGTCAAGATGCTCAACAAGGGCAGTGCCGGCATGTTCGTGTTCGAACCGGCCTTGGTGAAGATCGCCCCGGGCGATACGGTGACCTTCATTCCTGTCGACAAGATGCACAATGTCGAAAGCATCGCCGGGATGATTCCCGACGGCGCCGTGCCGTTCAAAGGCAAAATGAGCCAGCCGCTCAAGGTGGCCTTCTCGAAGCCCGGCCTGTACGGCTACAAATGCCTGCCGCATTACGGGATGGGGATGGTCGGCATGGTTATTGTCGGCAATGCCGGCAGCAATTTCCAAGCGGCGCAGAAGGTCAGCCAACCGGGCAAGGCCAAACAAGCTTTCGCTATCCTTTTCGGCCAGGCCGGGGTGCGCACCGCAGCGCGCTGATCTTTGATCCCCGAGATCAGAGGGCGCCGGTCGCAAGGCCGGCGCCCTTTCGGTGTGCCTGGTAGACTTCTGTGATCGAGGGCGAAGCTCGGATCATGACCCATAAAAGCGGCGACGGAACTCGATCCGTCGCCGCTGAGGGGAGTAGGGTGGGCGTTAGATCAGTGCCCAGAACTCGCTCCGGATTGTGGCTTCTGGTGCGGACGAAAGATGTCGGGCCGCTCGGGACCTTCGACCACCAGCAGACCTTTCAACCCGCGCTCCATCCGCGACAGCGCATGGTCGACAAGGATGTAGCGACCCGGAACATCGACCTTGAATTCGGCGATCGCGGCGCCGCCCGGCGGAACGGTCATCGTCTGAACATCGGTTACCGGCGGAGACGTCAGCGAGGCCAGCGGATAGGCCCGGTCGAAAATCTCGCCGATGACGTGGAAACTCGAAGTCTTGTTGGGTCCGCCGTCGCCGAAAAAGATGCGCACGGTTTCGCCGGTTTTGGCTTTGAGTGGCATCTTTGCGAGTGCGTCGACGGCGCCGTTGAAAACATAATATTCGGGGCTCTCCGAAAGCAATTTGTCGATGCTCTCGGTCAGTTCACCCTTCGTGCCGTTGGCCTGCTCGGTGTAGATTTCACCCTGCATGACGTAAAATTCGCGATCGACCTTGGTCAGGCCGCCTTCGGGCTCGACGAGGATCAACCCATACATTCCGTTGGCGATATGTTGAGCAACCATCGGTGTCGCACAATGGTAGACATAAAGGCCGGGTTTGAGCGCCTTAAAACTAAAGCCTCTGGATTCCCCCGGCGCGGCAACGGTCGCCACCGCGCCGCCGCCCGGTCCAGTGACAGCGTGGAAGTCTACGTTGTGCGCCATCATGCTGTCATCGGCATTCTTCAACCGCACATCGACGGTGTCGCCGACGCGGACGCGGACGAAAGGTCCCGGTACTTTGCGGTTGAAGGTCCAGTAATGATAGGTCGAGCCGTCGGCGAGCTGGCCAGTGACTTCGACCGTTTCGAGATCGACCTTGACCGTGGCCGGCTCGCGGCGCGCTAGCGGTCCAGGTAGGTCGGAAGCGCTGCGCACCACATCGGCCACAATCGGTCCCGCGGTAACCGCAGCCACGTGGCCGGCGACCGGCGGTGCGGCATCGGCAGCGAGCGCCGGGGACGCCGCGAGCAAGGCCGCGGCGGTCGTCGCGTGGAGGAAATGCAGTCGGTCCATCGATGAATACCTTCATTCACTTTGCAATACGGGCTGCCTAGTCAATCTCTCCGGTGGCCGAATTGCGCAGCATCAAATGCGCTGAACACAAGCCAAAATTGACCTGAGTCATGGAACGGGCGGGATCAGCCTTCCGCCATCTGTTCGAGCCGCGCGCGATTGACGAAGCGGATCGTCTGGGTGGTGGTCAATCGGATCAGGCGCGACGCCTTCAGGGCGCTCAGCTCGCGGCTGACGGTTTCGATCCTCAGGCCAAGATAGTCGGCAATGTCGCTGCGCGACATCGGTACAATAATGTCGCCCTCTAGCCCCTCACCGCCGCTCGACGATGTGCGCCGCGCATCGAGCAGGAGGAGGAAGGACGCGACTCGCTCGGCGGCGGTCTTGCGGCCGAGCAGCACGAGTTGCTGGCGCGCGGCGGCGAGTTCATGCGCGGCGATCGCATAGAGACGGCGTTCGAGATGCGGATGGGTATCGACAAAAGCATCGAAGCGCGCGCGCGAAAACTGGCACAGTGTCGACGGCACGATCGCCTCGGCGGTAAAAGCGTGCTGGTCCTCCATGGTGATGCCGAGAAAGTCGCCGGGGAAGAGGAAGCCGGCGATCTGCCGGCGGCCATCGGGGAGCAGCTTGGAAAGCCGCAGCACGCCCGACGTCAGATTGTAGACATGAGTCGCGGTGTCGCCTTCGAAGAAGATGTTTTCGCCGGCAGCGCGAGCGACGGTCGCGCCGCTCGACTTGAACTCCCTGAGCTCATTACCGTCGAGGACGTAGCAAATGGCTTGCAGGCGGGCGGCGCAATCGAAGCAGGGATGGCCCGCCTCGAGCACCGCCGCTGCGCGAATGGGCCGCATTTCCATATAATATTCCTCGGTTTGATCGTCATGAGGCAGATCAAGGCACCGCCCTTCAAAGCAGGGCATGGTCACGGCTTAACATGAGCCGAGTAGACCGAGGATGCCGATATTCTCCGTAGTTGACATTGACGAAAAGCTGATGGCCGCGGCCTACCCGCTGATCCGCACGGTCGCGCCGGCCGTGACCGCCGAGCAATGGTTGGACTATGCGCGCAAGGTGCGGATGCGCGGCGGATTGCTCGGACTAATCGGAGCGGAAAACGCACTGTTCGGCTTGCTGACATATCGCACCGAGGAAAGCCTGCGCCACGGCCGGATTTTCCACGTCGATAATTTTGTGACATTCGAACTAAACCGCGCCGCGCCGGGCCGAAATGCGTTGTGCGAAGCCGCCGAAGCACTCGCCCGTAAAGAGGGATGCACGGTAATCGAGTTCAGGCTCGACAGTCGGGGCTATACCGAGGGCGGCACGGTCAAATCGCAAGGTTGGTTAAACCTCGGTCATAGCCTTGACGCGGTCGTGCTCACCAAATCGCTCGGGTTCGCTATTGAGGCAGGCGCTGCGGCTCCTGTACTATGCGCAACCACTGCATAGTCATCCTAAGTAGAAGCCCGGTATTGCAAGCCTTACTGGATCGCGATGTAACCTCCCGGAGTTTCGCTCGGGGATTGCGCATGGATTACGACCGGATATTCAAAGCGGCGATCGACAGGCTGCACGACGAAGGCCGCTACCGCGTCTTCATCGACATTTTGCGCACCAAGGGCTCCTACCCCAACGCGCGCTGCTTCCACGGCCATAA
>JBDSMA010000005.1:0-2253 GCA_039916085.1 Sphingomicrobium sp. | reverse complement strand
AAGTGTAGAGGATGAACAAAGGGTCCTCGGCGCCCATCGGCTCGGCCGGGCAATCGGGCGACAAGGCGTCCCGCTCTTCGTCCCAGCGCAGGTCGCGCTGCGGGTGCCAGGCGATGTCGGCGCCGGTGCGGGTGACCACAATCACCCGCTCGACCGCGCCGCCGGCGATCGCGCAGGCGGCATCGACATTGGCTTTCAAGGGGATGCGCTTGCCGCCGCGCATGCCTTCGTCGGCGGTGACAACGATGCGCGCGCCGCAATCCTGGATCCGCCCGGCGAGGCTTTCGGGAGAGAAGCCGCCGAACACCACCGAATGAACCGCGCCGATGCGGGCGCAAGCGAGCATAGCGGCGGCGGCTTCGGTGATCATCGGCAGATAGAGCATCACCCGGTCGCCCTTGGCGACGCCTTCGCGCTTGAGGAGGTTGGCGAACCGACCGGTGAGGTCGTGGAGCTGGCGGTAGGTGAGGGTGCGGCCCTCACCAGGTTCGTCGCCCTCGAAGATGAGCGCGACCTTGTCGCCACGCGCCGCGAGGTGACGGTCGAGGCAGTTGGCGGCGAGGTTGAGCGTGCCGTCGGCATACCAGCGGACGTGGAAATCCTGCGCCGCGAAGTTCCAGTCGCCGGCCTGCGTCGGCGGCGTGACCCAGTCGAGCCGCTTCGCCTGATCGAGCCAGAAGCCGTCGGGGTCGGTAGCGAACTGCTGGCGCAGCGCGGCGAGCTCGGCCGGGCCGATGCGGGCGTCAAAGCCGGGCGGGACGGGATGGACGCTTTCGCTCATAGGCCGCGGGCCATGTCGATCACGAAGCGATAGCGGACGTCGTTCTTGAGCAGGCGCTCATAAGCGGTGTTGACCTCGTTCATGGCGATCATCTCGCAGTCCGGATAAATGTCCTTGGCGGCGCAGAAATCGAGCATTTCCTGGGTTTCAGGAATGCCGCCGATGGCCGACCCGCCGACCGCGCGGTTCCACCAGATGATGTTGAAGCCGGTAAAGCCCGGCATCGGCGTCAGGGCCCCGACGATGACCATTCGTCCCGAACGGCCGAGCAGGTTGAGATAAGGATCGATCTCATGGCTGACCGGGACGGTGTTGAGGATGAAGTCGAAGCGGGTCGCGGCGGCCTTCATCGCCTCGGCATCGGTTGAAACGATGACGTCGTCGGCACCGAGTTCGCGTGCGTCCTTGGCCTTTTCCGGCGTGGTCGTGATCATCGTCACATGCGCGCCCATCGCCGCGGCCAGCTTGACCCCCATGTGGCCAAGCCCGCCAAGGCCGATGACGGCGACCTTGGTTCCGGCGCCGACCTTATACTGGCGCAGCGGCGAATAGGTCGTGATACCGGCGCACAGCAAAGGCGCGACGCGGGCGACGTCCATGCCGTCGGGCACCTTGAGGACGAAATGGTCGCGGACGACGATATGGTCGGTGTAGCCGCCCTTGCTGATCGTCTTGTCGTGGCGATCGGGGCTGTTGTAGGTCTGGACGCAGCCCTCGCGGCAGAACACTTCCCACCCTTCGAGGCACTGGTCGCAGACCATGCAGCTGTCGACCATGCAGCCGACGGCAACGGTATCGCCGACGCGGTGGCGGGTGACTTCACTGCCGATTTCGGTGACCGTGCCAACGATCTCATGGCCGGGGATGACCGGATATCGCGTCCCGGCCCAGTCGTTGCGGCAGGTGTGAAGGTCGGAGTGGCAGATGCCGGCATGGCTGATCTTGATCGCCACGTCGTCGGCGCGCAGGTCGCGGCGCTCGAACTCCATCGGTTTCAGCGGCTGGTCGGCGGCGTCGGTGCCCCATCCCTTGGCGGCAGTCGGCATGAGCGAAATTCCTATCGAATGCGGGAGAGGACTCCCTGGGCCTGAACGAGATGGGGGCGGTCGACCATTCGGCCACCCACCGACAACACACCAGCCGACGGATCGGCGGCAAAGGCGTCGACGATGGCGCGGGCGTGGGCGATATCGTCGGGCGAGGGCATGAACGCGGCGTTGATCGGGCCGACCTGCGCCGGGTGGATCGCAAGTTTGCCAGTGAAGCCGTCATGGGCCGCGGCTTGCGCCTCGATTAAAAGGCCATGATCGTCGCGAAAATCTGCGAACACGCCATCGACCGGCTGGACCCCTGCGGCGACCGCGCCGGCGAGGCACAAGGAGCGGGCAAGGCGGTAGGTGAAGGCGAGGTCGCCATCCGCCTGATATTTGCTCACCGCGCCAAGCGCGGCCGAGAGATCCTCGGCGCCCCAG
>JBDSMA010000004.1:0-2707 GCA_039916085.1 Sphingomicrobium sp. | reverse complement strand
TCGGGCCCTGGCGGCGCGGGGCGCCGAACTGGCCATAGCCCGATCCGTCCATCGTTGCCGGCATGCGGTGGTCGACGAACACGATCTTGCCCTTGACCGCGTTGTCGGGGGCAAGGCGCAGCGCATCCACGCTGTCGAAGCCGATGACCTCCCCGGTGACGCCCGCTGGACCCGTGGAGGCGCTGTTGCCGAGCGCGCCGACGGTCATTTTCTGGGGGAAGGGGGCAAGGATCTCGGCGCTCTCCGTCCCGCGTTCCCACACCGGCATGTCATAAGACTCGATGCGGGGGTTGGCGAAGCCCATCGCGGTCAGCCGGGCGACCGCCCAGGCGCGGCCGCGGGCCTCGGCTTCGGTCCCGGCCAGGCGCTGGCCGACCTCAGTCGTCAGCCCCTCCGTGAAATCCCACGCATAATGATCGCCATCCATCGCCGCGTCGCGCAGGGCCGCGACTTGCGGAGGCACATCGATGGGCGGCGGCAACGGCTGCTGTTGGGCGAAAGCGGGGATGGCGGCGGCGGCGAGGAGCAGGGGGAAAAACTTGGTCATGGCGCGGACGCTAGCGGCGGCGCTCGCGCCTGTCACCGCCGTTTGTCGAAGCGGCGGCTACAGCAGCCGAAGCTGGTCGCCCTGGGGCGGCTCGAACAGGTCGCGGCGGAGGGGAAATCGAGATTGGCCAAGGCCATAGCGCTTGGCCGCCTTGTCAAAGCGGGTGGCGAGCAAATCGGCCCATGGCCCTTGCCCGCGCATCCGCGAATGGAAACCGGGGTCATTGTCCTTGCCGCCGCGCATCGAGCGGATGACCGCCATGACTTTGGCCGCGCGGTCGGGGAAATGCTGGTCGAGCCAGGCGCGGAACAGCGGCGCGACCTCGTGCGGCAGGCGCACCGGAAGATAGAAGCCGCCGCGCGCGCCCGCCGCGACCGCCGCCTCGACAATCGCTTCCAGTTCATGATCGGTAATCTGCGGCACGACGGGAGCGATCGCGACATGGGCGGGAACGCCGGCCTCGCCAAGCACCTTGATCGCCTCGAGCCGCTTCCTCGCGGAAGGTGCGCGGGGCTCGAGGATGCGGCTGATCGCGGGGTCGAGCGCGGTGACCGAGATGGCCACCGCCGCCAGTCCGAGCTTGGCTGCCGCTGCGATCAAATCGAGATCGCGCAGCACGCGGTTCGATTTGGTGGTGATGGTGAACGGGTGCCGGGTCTCAAGCAGCAGTTCGAGGATCGAACGCGTTACCCGCCAATGCTCCTCAATCGGCTGATACGGGTCGGTGTTGGTGCCGAGCGCGATCGGTGCGACGTCGTAGCCGGGCCGTGACAATGCAGCGTGGAGCAGCTTGGCGGCGTCGGGCTTGACGAACAGCCGGCTTTCGAAATCCACTCCAGGCGACAAATCGTGATAGGCGTGGGTCGGTCGGGCGAAGCAATAGATGCAGCCATGCTCGCACCCGCGGTAGGGATTGATCGAACGGTCGAAGCCGATGTCTGGCGATGAATTGCGGGTCAGGATCGACTTGGGTTTTTCGATCGTCACAGTCGTCCGCCGCGGCGGCAGTCCGTCGAGCGCTTCGACGCTGTCGAGCCACTCGCCTTCGACCAGCCGCTCCTGCAAGTTGAAGCGGGTCGGGGTGGTGTTGCGGGTCGCCCCGCGCGCCTTGATTGATTCGACGGCCATCCAGCGATAATGCGGCGAGTTTTAGAACAAAGCAAGAACCTAGCGCGTGGGGAAGCTCGGCCAGCGGTGTTCCGCGAGGGCTTTGAGTGTCGGCTGCGGGCGGCGGTCGAGGCCTTGATAAACCCACATGTTTCTAAGCACCGACGGGACGTAATAGCGCGTTTCCCAGTAGGGCAGGCTTTCGATCCACAGCAACGGATCGCCCTTGTTGTTGAGGCTGTTCCAGCGATCGACCGGGAGCGGCCCGGCATTGTAGGCTGCGATGACCTTCAACAGCTGGCCCTGAGTAGCGGCTTTGCCGCGCATCAGCTCGATGAAGCTCTGGCCATATTCGAGGTTGGTCGATGGTTCCTTCAAATCGCCGAGCGCGACGCCGCGCGCGCGGGCGGTATCGCCGGCGGTGCCCGGGCGCACCTGCATGAGCCCGACCGCGCCGGCCGGTGACACGATGGCGGTGCGAAAATCGCTTTCCTGGCGGCTGTGGGCGGCGGCCAGCGCCGGATCGATCCGCCACCCACCGCTTGGCGTCCAGCGCAGTCGAGGGAAGCGCGCGGCCGGGGCGACGATGGTGCCCGGCAGGCCATTATGAGCCAGCCAATATTCGGTGCCCGGCAGATTGAGATCCTCCGCCGTGTCGAGCAGCATTCGCTGATCGGCCGGGCCGCCGAGTCGCGCCTGGTAGCGGATCAGCTGGTCCGCCAGGCCGCGCTCGCCGATCGCCGCCAGCGCTTTGGCGCGGACGAGGTTGGCGGGGAGGACGCGTGGGCCGGCGCCGCGGGGTGGCGGCGCCATCACCGTCGCCATCCCGAGCGTCTCGCGCGACAGCAAGGCGTAGAAGCTGTCAGGGCCGCGCGCCGCGGCCTGACGCAACAGCCCCTCGACTTCGCGCGGGCGGCGGCAGGCCTGGGCCGATCGCGCCGCCCAGTACAGCCCGGCGGCGGCGAGCTCGCGGTCCTGGGTCAGGCGGCTGGTGTCGCGGAACGCCGCACCCGACGCCATACAATCGCCCATCCGCCATGCCGCCAGCGCCGA
>JBDSMA010000003.1:0-1933 GCA_039916085.1 Sphingomicrobium sp. | reverse complement strand
CGTCCGCGTCGCGCCGGGGTCGATGATGTGGACCCTGAGCTTGCCGGCATGGGCGGTCTCGTCGGCATAAGCCGCGAGCAGATTTTCCATCGCCGCCTTCGACGCGCCATAGCCGCCCCAAAAAGCGCGCGGCTCGGCCCCGACCGAGGAAGTGAGCCCGACCACTTCGGCCTTGTCGGACCGGCGCAGCAGCGGATCGAACGCCGCGATCAGCGCCTGAGTGGCGAACACGTTGAGCGCGAATAGCTTGGCAAGCTCCTTGGCTTCCAGGTGTTCAACCGGGCTCAATGAACCGAGCATCGCGGCGTTGATCACCATGATGTCGAGGCTGCCCCAGCGCTCGGCCACCGCGGCGGCGAGCTTGGGGATCGACTCGCCGTCGGCCAGGTCCATCGGCGCGATCGTCGCATGGCCGCCGGCGGCGTGGATCCGCTCCTCGACCTGCTCGAGCGCCTTGCCGGTGCGCGCGGTGAGGATGACATGCGCCCCGGCGCCGGCGAGCGCTTCGGCGGTTGCCGCGCCGATCCCGCGGCTGGCGCCGGTGACCAGCGCGAGTTTCCCCGCGAAGGGTTTTGTGTCGTCGCCCATGAAATTCTTTCTAGCGGCTGGCGACGAGCGACAGCGGCCTCGGCTTGCCGTCGGTGTCGCAATCGGTCAGCGTCGTCGGATATTCGCCGGTGAAGCAGGCATCGCAGCGCTGCGGGCTGGCGCCGTCGCGGCTGTCGCCGAGCGCGCGATACAATCCGTCGATCGACACGAACGCCAGGCTGTCGGCGTTGATGTAGCGGGCCATTTTCTCGATGCTCATCTGGGCCGCGAGCAGCTTGGAGCGCTCGGGCGTGTCGACCCCATAGAAGCAGCTGTGGCGCGTCGGCGGCGAGGCGATGCGCATATGCACTTCCTTGGCCCCGGCCTCGCGCATCATCTGGACGATCTTGACGCTGGTTGTGCCGCGCACGATCGAATCGTCGACCAGCACGATCTTCTTGTTCTTGATCAACGCCGAATTGGCGTTGTGCTTCAGCTTGACGCCGAGGTGGCGAACACCGTCGGTCGGCTGGATGAAGGTCCGCCCGACATAGTGCGAGCGGATGATGCCGAGTTCGAACGGAATACCCGATTCCTGGGAAAAGCCGATCGCCGCTGGAACGCCCGAATCCGGCACCGGCACGACGTAATCCGCCTCGACCGGCGCTTCGCGGCTCAGCTCGGCGCCGATCCGCTTGCGGACCTCATAGACCGAGGTGCCGTCGACGATGCTGTCGGGGCGCGAGAAATAGACATGCTCGAAGATACACGGCCGCGGCAGCGCCGGGGCGAACGGGCGGAAGCTGCGGATGCCGGTGGCGTTGACGATGACCAGCTCGCCTGGCTCGACGTCGCGCAGATAGGTTGCGCCGATGACATCGAGGGCGACGGTTTCGGAGGCGAAGATGGTCGCTTCGCCAAGCTTGCCCATGACCAACGGCCGGATGCCGAGCGGGTCGCGGCAGGCGACCAGCCCTTCGGGCGTCAGGCAGAGCAGTGAATAAGCGCCCTCTACCTTGCGCAGCGCGTCGGTCAGCCGGTCGAGCGGGCTGGTGAAGGTCGAGGTCGCGACGAGGTGGATGATGACTTCGGTGTCGCTGGTCGACTGGAAGATCGAGCCGCGCTGGTTGAGTGCCAGCCGCAGCGTCATTGCGTTCGACAGATTGCCGTTGTGCGCGACCGCGAAGCCGCCCTCCGCCAGTTCGGCGAACAAGGGCTGGACGTTGCGCAGCGCGGTCTCGCCGGTGGTCGAATAACGCACATGGCCGATCGCCACCGGCCCCGACAATTTGCGAATGATGTCGTCGCGGTCGAAGTTGCCGGCGACATGACCCATCGCGCGGTGGGCGTGGTAATGGTGGCCGTCGAAGCTGACGATTCCGGCCGCTTCCTGGCCGCGGTGCTG
>JBDSMA010000002.1:0-3688 GCA_039916085.1 Sphingomicrobium sp. | reverse complement strand
GGATTGGCTACAATCGCGCCTTGTGGTGCGTTCCGGCCAAGCGACAACATCGCAGCCGGCCGGTCGGCTGGTCGCCAGGCGAGCGGCTGGTCTATCGCTGCACATCGCGCGAGCGGCTCGATCCCTTTTTCAGCAATTTCCTCGGACCCCGGCTCCGGCAACGCGGGCAAATGAGCGAGGCCTTGCGCGCCAGCCAGGACGGCCAGCACGCCCGGTGACGCGTCAATTGATCCTGTGCGCCGACGATTTCGCCTTGTCGCCGGCAGTGTCGTGGGCGATTGCCCAACTCGCCGCGGACGGGCGGATAAACGCCACCAGCTGCATGGCGGTGATGCCCGGCTGGATCGACGATGCGCGGCACCTGCGCGGCCTGGACGAGCGGACGGCCATCGGTCTCCACATCGTGCTGACGGACCTGCCGCCGCTCGGCGGCTCTAGCGCGCTGGCGCCCGGCGGAACGCTGCCGAAACTCGCCAAACTGGCGCGGGGCAGCCTGCTGGGTACCCTGCCCGTGGAGGACATCAGGGCCGAGGTCGAGCGGCAGTTCGACCGTTTCGGCCAAGGCGCCGGACGAATGCCTGACTTCGTCGACGGGCATCAGCATTGCCACCATTTGCCGCATATCCGCGACATTGTCCTCGATATCACCGCGCGCCGGGCGCCGGGCGCCTGGCTGCGCGACTGCAACGACAGCATCGGTGGGATGACGGCGCGGCCGTTCGCCTGGAAAGCCCTGCGCAGCGCGGCGTGGAGCGCTGGCTTCGCCGCCGCCGCCAACGCCCGATCGCTGCAGGTCAACGACGGATTCGCCGGCCATTATGACTTCCGCCGGCCTTATGCCGCATTGTTCGGGCGCTTCCTGGCAAAGCCCGGGCGACGCCATCTCGTCATGTGCCACCCCGGCGACGGCATGCTGGCGGGGGACACCATCGCCCCTGCCCGCATTGCCGAACGCGAGGCGCTTGCCCGCCTGCCGGTGCGCGATTTGGCCGAAGCCGCCGGCCTGTCGTTCGACAGCCGCTTCAAAGAAAACGGCTCTTCCCCGCGGCGGTGCTGAAGGCAAGGTGGCGGAGCGGGAGGGATTCGAACCCTCGATGGGCTTGTGACCCATACTCACTTTCCAGGCGAGCGCCTTCGACCACTCGGCCACCGCTCCGCATGCACTGGATGGACGCGCCTGTACGCAGGGATGCCGGGCGGGGCAAGCTTGCCGGGGAGCGGCCAAGGCCCCTATGCCGCGAACCATGACGCGGCGCTTCGACCATCTTCCAACAGCCGACGAGATCGAGGCGATTGCGCGCGCCGCGCTGGCCGCTTTGCCCGAGCCGTTCGCGAGCCGCCTCGCCGGGGTCGTCCTGCTGGTCGAGGAGGAGGCCGATGCGGAGCTGCTCGCCGAATTCGGCATCGATCATCCGCTCGATCTGACCGGCGTCTATGAAGGCGTGCCGATCGGCGACAAGAGCGTCACCGCGTCGGGCACCCTGCCCGACCGAATCCGCCTGTTCCGCCGCGCCATCCTCGACGAATGGGTTACTGGCGGCGAAGCGCTGGAACACCTCGTGCGGCACATCGCAATCCATGAAGCGGGGCATCATTTCGGGCTGAGTGACGAGGACATGCATCTCCTCGAGGCCGAAGCATGAGGCTGCTCGAGGCGAACGGTCTGGCGCTGGTGCGCGGCGGGCGGCTGTTGTTCGAGCGGCTCGATTTGTCGCTGGAGGCCGGCGACGGCTTGCGCCTCACCGGTCCCAACGGTGCCGGCAAGTCGAGCCTGATTCGCCTCATCGCCGGGCTGCTCCGACCGAGCGCTGGGTGGATCGAGCGGGCCGAAGCGGCACTGGCCGACGAAGCGCTGGCGCTCGACCGCGAGCTGCCGCTGGGCGATGCGCTGGCCTTCTGGGACGGGCCGCGGCTGGGCGAAGCTATGACTGCGTTCGACCTCGACCGGCTGGCCGCGGTGCCGGTGCGGATGCTGTCGGCCGGCCAGGCCAAGCGGGCGCGGCTGGCGCGGGTCATGGCTAGCGGGGCGCCGTTGTGGCTGCTCGACGAGCCAATCAACGGGCTCGATTCCGACGGTGCGGCGCGGCTCGAGGCGGCGATCGCGGGGCATCGAACAGCGGGCGGGGCGGTGGTCGCGGCGAGCCATGCGGCATTGTCGGGCGCATGGCGGACGCTGGAGCTGGGGCGGTGACCGGCCGACTGATCATGCGTGAAGTCCGGCGCGGGCTGTCCGGGGCGGCGTGGCTGCCGATGGCGTTTTTCCTGATCGTCGCGGCGATCGTGCCGTTCGCGATCGGGCCCGACGCGCAACTGCTCGGCCGGATCGGCGGCGGGGCGCTGTGGATTGCGGCGCTAACCGCGGCGCTGTTGCCGATCGAGCGGCTGGTCGAGCCCGACCGCGCCGACGGACTGCTCGATCAACTGGCGCTCGGCGGGACCAGCGAGGAAGCAGTCGCGGGGGCCAAGATCGCCGGTCACTGGCTGACCTTCGGGCCGCTGCTGCTGATCGCGGCGGTGCCGGGATCGGTTCTGGTCGGGATCGACGGTGCGGCGCTGGCCCGGTTGCTGGTCGCGCTGGCCATCGGCACGCCGGCGCTGGCAGCGCTGGCGGTGGCGGTGGCGGCACTGACCGCCGGGCTGCCGCGAGCCGGGGCGCTGGCCGGGCTGCTGCTGCTGCCGCTAGCGGTGCCGTTGCTGATCTTCGGAGCGGCGGCGAGCGGGGTGGCGGCGGGCGGAGCGCTTCAGCTGGAAGCGGCGGCGGCGTTGATCATGGTGGCCGGGGCGCCGTTCGTCGCCGGCGCCGCGATCCGCGCGGCCAGGACTTAGCGCGACCAGCGAGCGAAGATGGCGGTCGGGAGAAGCAGGCCGCGGGTTTCTTCGCGGATCGCCATTTCGCCGCATTCGATCGATCCGCCGAGCGGCGCGGCAAGCTGGGCGAGCAGTTCCCCAATCGCCAGCGCCGACATCCGCACGGCATAGACGGTGAGGACGAGGAAGCGGCTGTCGGCATCAAGCAGACGGACGCAATCGGCGAGGAGCGGCGCGAGATGATCCTCGAGCCGCCACAGCTCGCCTGCCGGGCCGCGGCCGAATTTAGGCGGATCGAGCAATATGCCGTCGTAGCGGCGGTCGCGGCGGACCTCGCGGGCGGTGAACTTGGCGGCGTCGTCGACGATCCAGCGGATCGGCCGCTCGGCCATGCCCGACAGCGCGGCGTTGGCCCGCCCCCCCTCGACCGATTTCTTCGATGCATCGACGTGAACCATCCGCGCCCCAGCGTCGCTCAGCGACAGGGTGCCCACCCCGGTGTAGCCGAACAGATTGAGGACCTCTGCATCGGCGCTGCGTTCGCGCATAAAGTCCCATTGCGCGGCCATGTCGGGAAAGAAACCGAGGTGGCGAAACGGCGTCAGGCTGGCGTGAAAGCGGACCGTCCCACGCGCCAGCGGCCAGCTGTCGGACACCGGTCGGTGATGGACCCAGCGCCCGCCGCCATCCTCGTCCGACGCCGGCACGAAGGTCGCGTCGGGATCCCATGCGCCGAGCGCCGGGGTCCACATTGCCTGCGGTTCGGGGCGGACGACGGTCACCCGGCCGTAGCGTTCCCATTTCTGGCCATGACCGCAGTCGATCAGCCCCCAATCGTCCCACGGCTCGGCGACAAGGGTCTTAAGGTCGGCGACGCTCA
>JBDSMA010000001.1:0-1645 GCA_039916085.1 Sphingomicrobium sp. | reverse complement strand
CCACCCCGTCAGGGGACCGGGCGGCCGCGGCGGGAGCTTTTCCCGGCGAGGAAAGTCCGGGCTCCACGGAACGACGGTGCCGGGTAACGCCCGGCGGAGTTTTCTTCGGAAGGCTTCAGGGACAGTGCCACAGAAAGCAAACCGCCCGTTTTCGGACGGGTAAGGGCGAAAGGGTGCGGCAAGAGCGCACCGCGTCGCTGGCAACAGCGGCGGCGCGGCAAACCCCACCGGGAGCAAGACCGAATAGGGGCGGCAAATGGGGTTTTCCGCCTCGCCGCCCGGGTTGGTCGCTTGAGGCGGAGGGCAACCTTCGTCCTAGAGGAATGGTCGCTTATCCTCCGCGCAGGCGGGGGTGGACAGAACCCGGCTTACAGGTCCCCTGGCAATTTTTTCACGGCTGGCGGTCAGCGCCACGCCACTCTACTTAGGGAAGTGATGGCCCGCTCGACCCGCTCCGACGATTGGGGATTTCCCCGCTGGCGCCCGTATGGCGCCAAGGGCCGCGACGCGGTGCGCATCCGCTTGTGCGACCGAGAGGGCTGCAACGCGGCCGGCGACCGGCCCGCGCCCAAGGCGCCGCACAGACCGGAACGGTGGATGTTCTGCGAAGCCCACGCCGCAGAATATAACAAGAGTTGGGACTATTTTGCCGGCCTTTCGCCAGAAGAAGCCGCGCGCCGCGCCGCCGCCGAGGAAGGCGAAGCGTCGGCCTATCGCAAGAGCGCGCATTACCAATGGGCTGGCCCGGGCGACGGCAGCCGCAGCCGCGACGAAATGCGGGCATTGGATGCGCTCGAGCTGGAAACCGACGCCGACGCCGCGGCGGTCAAGGCCGCGTACCGCCGCCTGGCGAAGCAATTCCATCCCGACGTCAACCAGGGCGACGCCGCCGCCGCCAAGCGCTTCCAGCAGGTCCAGGCCGCTTATGATGTGCTGCGCAAGGCCGAAGAGCGCCGGGTCGACATCAAGGATTGAGCATGAACGTCCCGGTGGCGTGGGCGACCGGGCGATGTGGGTCGCCGGCATGGGCGGTGCCGCGCATGAACGCGATCTGCCGGGTCAGCCGATAGCATTCGCACCGCGCCACCACGGTCGCGCCGCGCGGGGCCGGGCGCAGATAGTCGAGCCGCAAATCGATCGTCGCGCTCGGCTGAAAATGGCCGAGCGCCATCCACACTGACGCGCCGCCGCAGGTATCGAGCAGGCTGACGATCGCCCCGGTGGCGAAGAAGCCATTGTCGGGCATGCCGACCAGTTCCTCCCGCCACGGCAGCGCCAGTTCGATCCACTTGTCGCCCGACGCCCGATAGTCGAGCCCCAGCGCGCGGCCGTGCCCGACCGACCGCGCCAGCGCGAAGAAACGTTCCGGGTCGAAGTGCCCGGGGTGGCGCGCGGCGTCGCTTTCGGGGGTGTCGGTCACGCGCCGCCGCCCTTCGCCAGTCGCGCCGCTGTGTTCTTCACCAGCACGATCATATTGGGCACCCCTTGCGTCCTGTTCGCCGACAGTTCGCGCGCCAGGTCGAACGGCGCCAGCGCGGCGGCAATGTCGGCCGCCGCGACCTCGGCCGCCGGTCGGCCCTGGATTGTCGCCAGCACCAGGGCCACGACTCCCTTGGTGATTGCCGCATTGCTGTCGGCAAGGAAG